>DATLUK010000353.1:0-2087 GCA_035533195.1 Acidimicrobiales bacterium
CACGACCCTGTGCTCGGCCTGTTTCGCCCGGCTGGCCCAGGACCACACGGTGGCCTTCGGGGGAGCCGGCTTCAGCCAGGGCTTCGCTGACGCCAACGCCCCCTTCTACTACAGCGCCGGGATGAGCTCGAGCCGGATGGAGACCGACTTCGCCGCCTTCTGGTGCAAGCAGCTCTCCAGCGTGAACACCAGCCGCAAGGTGAGCTTTGCCGAGCCGAAGAACCCCGCTCAGAATTTCAACGGCAAGCCGCGGGTGCTCGGTGTCATCTCCACCAACGACCCGGACAACGAGAACACGGTCACCAACGTCTTGGAGCCGGCTCTGCAGAAGGACTGCGGGGACAAGGTGTATCACACCTATTACTACGCTCAGGATATCAACACCGCCGCCCAGCAGACCCAGGCCGGCATCTCGGCCATGGACACTCCGACCAATCCGGCCACCGACGTCCTCTGCCTCTGCGACCCGGTGGCCCCCGCCTTTCTCTTCCAGGGCGAGGCCAGCCACAACTACTGGCCCGAGAACGTCGTAGCGGACGTTCAGGGGATGACCACGGACGCCACCAGTCAGTCCTACATGTCGGGGTTGGGCTGTCCCCAGCCGGGATCGTGTGAGTACGACGATGCCTTCGGGTTGTCCAATGTCTATCCGTACCCGGTCGGGGCCCAGATGGCCGGGCCCAAGGTCTATACCGCCGGGGGTGGGACGAACCTCCCGGTGAGCGCCATCACCGCCACTACGGTGTGGGAGAACTACAACATGATGGCCAGCCTCATCGAGAACACCGGCCCCTCCCTGAACCCGGCCCGGATGCAGGCGGCGGCGCCCTCCTTGGGCATGCGCGGTGGGGGTACCTCCGGGGTGGCCCAGGTCGGTTTCCTCCCCGGTGAGTACAACTGGACCAGGGACGTCGAGGCGGTGTACTGGGACAAGACCAAGACCTCCCCCTACAACGGACAGGCGGGGAGCATGGTGCCGATCGAGGGGTCCCGCTTCACGACCAACTTCCCGACCTTGTCCGAGCCCCCTGTCCCGACCAACCGGCCATGACTGTCGATACCGAGCCCGAGGCCCAACCGGCCACGCTGCTCCGGGGCGTGGTCGGCAGGTCGGCTGAGGGTGCGGCTGGCTCCGGTCGCGCGGCGGGGGCCAGGGCCGCCTGGGCTCGTGCCTGGGAGCTGGCCGGCGGGCCGGGCTTAGGGCCGCTGACGGGCCGTTACATCGCTCTGGCCCTGGTCTTCGTGGTGGCCGTCGAGGCCCTCTTCGGAACTTCACCGGCCGACTTCGTCAACGGCATCTCCCTCGGCGCCCTCTACGGGATCATTGCCGTGGGCCTCATCCTCATCCACCGCACGGCCCGCCTGATCAACTTTGCCGCCGGGGCAATCGGAGCCGTTCCGGCTATAGCCGCCCTGCTGCTCAACGTCCAGGACCACGTCAGCTATCTGGTCTGCCTGCCCATCGCTCTGGTGGGTGGACCGCTGTTCGGGGCGGCCACGGACATCGTGGTCATGCGCCACTTCTCCAAGACGGCCCGGGTGATCACCACCGTCGTCACCATCGGCGTGGCCCAGACGCTGGCTGTGGTCGGGTTCTTCCTGCCCAAGATCTTCGGTCAGAACAATGCCGAGACCGTCTCGCTGGTACCCACGCCCTGGGACACGTGGGTCATCCACAACGGCCGGGGCCAGCCCCTGCTCACCGGCAACGAGGTAGCGGCCATAGCCGTGGTCATCATCATGGGGGCAGGTATCGGGGCTTTCCTGCGCTATACCCGCATGGGCATCGCCCTGCGGGCGTCGGCAGAAAACGCCGACCGGGCGTCCCTCCTTGGCATCCCGGTCAAGCGGGTGACCACGGTGGCCTGGGCCCTGGCCGGACTGCTGTCGGCGGTCGCCATCTACTTCCAGAGCCCCCTCATCGGGGTGCCGAGCGACGCCAGCCTGGGCTTCACCACCCTCCTGTACGCGCTGGCGGCGGCGGTCATCGCCCGTATGGAGCGCATCGGCCTGGCCGTGGGCGCCGGCATGGCCATCGGCGTGATCATCTTCTCCACCATCGGGACCACGGGTGACAGCAGCCTGGC
>DATLUK010000354.1:0-9822 GCA_035533195.1 Acidimicrobiales bacterium
GCCGATCGCCCCCGCCGGCAGCATCGGACAGCCCGAGGCCAGGGCCACCCCGAAACGGGACCGGTAGCCGATGACGCCCCCGGTCTCGGGGTGCACGTAGTGGACCTTATCGACCCGGTCGGTAAACGGATCCAGGGTGTCACCCCCCGGGCGGTCCACCAGGCCGGCCACCAATGGGTGGCGGTTGGGCGTCGGGTCCATCGGCAGCGAGTAGCGGAGGAAGACCAGGGCGACGGCCAGCACCCCGTCACCGAGGAAGGGGGTAGGCCCGAGCGACCAGGGGCCCACTCGCATGACCAGGGCGGAAAAGCCCAGGCCTCCCAGGGCCGCCGCCGTCGTCAACGTACCGTTGGGCCGGCGGGAGAACACGGACCGACCCAGGGCCACCACCACCAGGCCGATTAGGACATCCGGCGCCGGCGCCCCGCCGGGCAGGTACAGCCGCAGGGCCGACTCGACCGAGCCAACGCTGTGGGCCGGGGCGCCCCCGAAGGCGCGCAGGAGGTAGCCGGCCCCGGCCAGAACCAGGATCAGGCCGAGGACGGTGGCCCCCAGCACGACGGCGGCGGAGGCCACATCGCCACCGGCCATGGCTCCCCGCCGGCCCCGGACCGGCTGGGTCAGACGCAGAGCCGACTCCCGCAGGTCGCTCATCCGACCAGGCGGGACCGCCACGCCCCCATCGCCTCGACCAGGGACAGCTCCAACAGCCCTTCCACCGCTATTCGGGCACCCCCGGCGCTGCCCAGCACCAACCCGGGGACCCCGGCCGCCTCGGCCCGCTCCAGCACCCCGAGGGGATCGGGGGTGCACGCCAGCACCCGCGAGGGTGCCTCGGACCACAGCTCGGCGTGGTCCCGGACCCCGCCGATGCTGGCGCCCACTCCGGAGGCGACGGCCATCTCGGCCAGGGCCAGGGCGATGCCCCCGTCGGAAATGTCATGGAGCCCGGAGAGGGCTCCGTCCACCACCAGGCCGGCCACCAAGCCGAGCAGGGCGGCGTGAGCTTCGTAGTCCACCGGGACCAGCGTGCCGCGGCGGTGGCCCCGGCGGGCCGCCCAGGCCGAGCCGTCCAGGGCTCCGGCGCTCCGGGACCCCTCCCGGGAGCCGAGCAGGACGATGGAGTGGTCCTCCACCACGCCCACGACAGGAGGGCGGCGCTCGAGGGTAGGGACCAGGCCGAGCACGGCCACCACGGGGGTCGGGTCGATGTCTACCCCGGCGCTCTCGTTGTAGAGGCTGACGTTCCCCCCGATGACGGGGATGGACAGGGCCGTACAGGCCTCAGCCATCCCATCGATGGACTCGGACAGTTGCCACATGACCTCGGGGTGCTCGGGATTCCCGAAGTTGAGGCAGTTGACCAGCGCCACTGCCTCGCCGCCGCCGCAGGCCACGTTCAGAGCTGACTCGGCCACCAGCCAGGCGGTCCCGACCCGGGGGTCGACCGAGCACCAGCGTCCGTTGCCGTCGGTGGAAAGGGCCAGGCCCCGGTCCGAGCCGGCCCGGCCCAGCGGGTCGGAGTCGACCGAGTTGACTCCGGGACCCTTGAGGCGCAGCACTACCGCATCCGAGCCCGGACCGACCACGGTATTGAGGAACAGCTGGTGGTCGTACTGGCTGAACACCGGCCCGGTGTCCATCAGCATGGCCTTGACGTCATCCTCCGATTCCCCCGGACCGGGCGCCCGGAGGGCGCCCAATGCACGCAGCCCCCGGCGCTCGGCCAGGTCGGCCGGCGGGGCCAGGGGCCGGTGGTAGAGAGGGCGGTCCTCGCCCAGGGCGAGAGCGGGCACGTCGGCCAGCACCGGCCCGTCCCACCCGTCGAGGATGCGCAGACTGGAGGAGCCGGCGCTCATGGCTCTTCGCTCACCGCTCATCGCGGTGCCGTCGGGGTCCCCAGCCCCGCCTCTTCCCACGGCTCTTCGCTCACCGCTCATCGCGGTGCCGTCGGGGTCCCCAGCCCCGCCGGCCGGCTCCCGAGGGGCCGTCACCTTGCCGATGACCGAGGCCCGCACCTCCCAGCGGGCGCACACCTCCATGACCCGGTCCAGGTCGGCCGGGGTGACGATGGCCAGCATCCGCTCCTGGCTCTCGGAGGTCATGATCTCGAAGGGCTCCATGCCCTCCTCCCGCAGGTGGACGGAGCGGATGTCCACGTCCATGCCCACATTGCCCTTGCCGGCCGTCTCGCTGGTGGCCCCGGTCAGGCCGGCCGCCCCCAGGTCCTGGATGCCAACCACCAGGCCGGACTGGAGCAGCTCGAGGCAGGCCTCGATGAGGCGCTTCTCCTCGAAGGGGTCGCCCACCTGGACGCTGGGCCGCTTGGCCGCCGAACCTTCCTCGAAGCCGGCCGAGGCCAGCACCGAGGCCCCGCCGATCCCGTCCCTCCCGGTACGCGATCCGAGCAGGACGGCCAGGTTGCCCACCCCCGATGCGGCGCTGAGCACCAGCCGGTCGATGGGCAGGATTCCCAGGCACAGCACGTTCACCAGTGGGTTGCCGGTGTAAGTGGGATCGAAGATCAATTCCCCCCCCACGGTGGGGACTCCTACCGAGTTCCCGTAGCCGGAGATGCCCCGGACCACGCCCTCGAATATCCAGCGGCTGCGGGGATCCTCCAGCGGGCCGAAGCGGAGCGGGTCCATGAGGGCGATGGGGCGGGCGCCCATGGTGAAGATGTCCCGAAGGATGCCGCCGACACCGGTGGCCGCTCCCTGGTAGGGCTCGATGGCCGAGGGGTGGTTATGGCTCTCGATGCGGATGGCCAGGGCCAGGCCGTCCCCGGCGTCGATGACCCCGGCGTTCTCCCCCGGCCCGACCAGGACCCGAGGGCCCTCGGAGGGCAGCCGGCGCAGGTGGACCCGGGAGGACTTGTAGGAACAGTGCTCACTCCACATGACGGCAAACATGGCCGTCTCCAGCTCATTCCCCTCCCTCCCCAAAAGGGCGGTGATGGCCTGGTTCTCCTCGTCGGTGAGCCCAAGAGCCCGGTGGAGGGGCTCAGCCACGCCAGCCGTCTCCTCCACGGATTCCACGCTACCTGGGGCCGGGTCCGGGGCGTCAGACCCGCCCGTCCCCGTCCGGCGCCCAATAAGACGGGCAGAAAAGCATCATTTCCGGGCCAGCCCTGCCCGGATTAGCGCTACTGACAACTTGTTACTGACAGGTTTTGGCGCGTGTAATAATGGGTCTATGACCGCTGTCGAGAACCAATCCTCCGAATCCCGTAGTCCCATGTCCCAGGAGCACAAAGAGGCCCTGGCCGCCGGCCGGGACCAGAGCCGGGTGGTCAAGCGCTATTTGGAGGCCATGGAGGCAAATCGGCCCCGCCGAGGCCGCAAGAAGACCAAGGAGTCCATCCAGAAGCAGCTGGACGGGATCGAGGCCAAACTGGCCAATGCCGACCCCCTGACCAGGCTGAATCTCCTCCAGGACAGGGTGGACCTACAGGCCGAACTCAACGCCACCGGGGAGACGGTGGACATCTCCGATCTGGAGACGGAGTTCGTCAAAGTGGCTCGCAGTTATGGGGAACGCAAGAAGATCAGCTATGCCGTCTGGCGGGAGGTCGGAGTCGATTCGGCCGTGCTCAAGCGGGCCGGAATCACCCGAGGGGCCTGAGTACCCAGCAGAGCGCCGATCAACCGGGCTCCATCCGTCCCACCCGTCAGGGGGTCACAGGCCCTCTCGGGGTGGGGCATGAGCCCGACCACGTTGCCCTCAGGGTTGCAAATGCCGGCTATGTCGTCCACGGACCCATTGGGATTGTCAACATAACGGAGGGCGACCATTCCCTCTTCGTTGAGCCGCCGGCGCGTTTCCGGATCAGCTAGATAGTTGCCATCGAAATGATTGATAGGCAGCACCAGCCGATCACCTGCATTCGTCCCGGAAGTTAGAACGGTGTCGGTTCTTTCCACCTGGACGGTGGTCTCCCGGCACAGGAATCGGAGCCCGGAGTTCTTCTGGAGGGCACCGGGAAGAAGCCGGGCCTCGGTCAGGACCTGGAACCCGTTGCAAATACCCACCACCGGCCCTCCGGAGCGGGCGAATTCCCCCACTGCCTCCATGACCGGGGAAAACCGGGCGATTGCCCCCGGGCGCAGATAATCCCCGTGGGCGAAGCCCCCCGGGAGGATCACTGCGTCCACATCCCCCAACGTGGCGCTCCCGTGCCAGACGATCCGGGCCGTACCGCCCAGGGCCCCGATGGCCTCCACCACGTCGTGCTCACAGTTGGACCCGGGGAAGACGACCACGCCGACGGTGGCTGCCATCAGAGCGCCGTCAGGGTGATCTCGACGTCCTCCATGACCGGGTTGGCCAGCAGTGCGTCACAGAGCGAAGCCAGGCGCTGGCGGGCCACCGCCTCGTCGGGGGCGTCCACCGACAGGCGGATGGCTTTGCCCACCCGCACGCCGCTGACCTCCCTGAAACCCAGCCGGGGCAGGGCCGATTCGATGGTCGCCCCTTCCGGATCGGCGATGCCCGGCCGGGTGCGGACCTCGACCATCGCCTCGAAGATCAATGGGGCACCCCGTACCAGTCAGTCAGCTTGCGTCCGGTAATCATCTCGTAGGCCGATGCGTAGCGGGTGGACGTGGCCTCGACCACGTCGGCGGGCAGGGAGGGCGGGGGCGGGGTCTTGTCCCAGCCAGAGGCCTCCAGCCAGTCCCGCACCGGCTGCTTGTCATAGGAGGGAGGGGTGCTCCCGGGCCGGTAGCGGTCGGCCGGCCAGAACCGGGACGAATCCGGCGTGAGCACCTCATCGCATATGGACAGCCGACCGTCGATGAGGCCGAGCTCGAACTTGGTGTCGGCGATGAGGATGCCCCGCTCGGCGGCCCGCTCGGCGGCCCGGTTGTAGGCCCGCAGCGAGATGTCCCGGGCCGCTTCGGCCATCTCCCGGCCGACCAGGTCCACGGCGGCTTCGAAAGAGATGTTCTCATCGTGGCCGGACTCGGCCTTGGTCGACGGGGTAAAGACGGCCTCGGGCAGTCGGGCCGATTCCTCCAGCCCCGCCGGCAGTTTGGTGCCGTGCACGGTGCCGGAGGTCTTGTACTCCTTCCAGGCCGAACCGGACACGTAGCCCCGCACGATGCACTCGATCGGCAGCATGTCGGCCTTGCGCACCAGCATGGACCGACCGGCCACGTCGGGCACGCCGGCCACCGAGTCAGGGAACTTGGCCGGGTCCACCGCCACCAGATGGGACGGTGCGATATCGGCCAACTCGTCCAGCCAGAAGTCGGTGAAGGCGGTCAGCACCCGGCCCTTGTTGGGCACCGGCTCGGCCATGATCACGTCGAAGGCCGACAGCCGGTCGGAGGCGACCATCAACAACATCCCGTCCCCGGCTTCGTAGACGTCGCGGACCTTGCCCGAGTAGGCGGGGCTGGGCTCGTTCATTCGCACGTTCATTCGGCTATCTCCTCCAGAGCTTGGAAAACCAGACCGGCGTTGCGCAAGGAGCGGGGCAGGCTGAAGGCCTCGTCCAGTGTCTCCGCCAGTCCGCCACCACTGAGGGCAGCGGCCACCTCGGGATCGGCCTCCAGCCGCGAACGGAACGGGACCCGTTCGGCCCAGGAGCGCATGGCGCTGGCCTGGACGATCCGGTAGGCGGCGTCGCGCTCGATGCCCCCGGCCACCAGGGCCAGGAGAACGGGCTGGCTGAAGACCAAACCGAAGGAAGACTCCAGGTTGGCCAGCATCCGCTCGGGATAGACGACCAGCCCGTCGATGATACGGGTCATGCGGCGCATGACGTAATAGGCCAGCAGGCTGGCGTCGGGCAGGATGATGCGCTCCACCGAGGAGTGCGAGATGTCCCGCTCGTGCCAGAGGGCCACGTCCTCCAGGCCGGCGCCCAGGTGGCCCCGCAGCACCCGGGCCAGACCGGACAGCTGTTCGGTCGTCTTGGGGTTGCGCTTGTGAGGCATGGCCGAGCTGCCCTTCTGCGACCCGACGGCAAAGGGCTCTTCGACCTCCCCCACCTCAGTGCGCTGCAGATGGCGGATCTCGGTGGCGAAGGCCTCGATGCTGGCTCCCACCGAGGCGCAGGCGTAGAGGTATTGGGCATGGCGGTCCCGGGCCACCACCTGGGTGGCCGGGGTGGGGACCAGCCCGAGGGCGGCGCAGACATGGGCCTCGACCGCCGGATCGATGTTGGAGTAGGTGCCGACGGCGCCGGAGAGCTTGCCCACCGCCACCGCCTCGCGGGCCGCCCGCAGCCGGGCCCGGTCCCGGTCGGCCTGCAGAGCCCAGAGGGCCACCTTGGCCCCGAACGTGGTGGGTTCGGCGTGGATGCCATGGGTCCGGCCCACCATGGGCAGGTCCCGCCACTCCAGGGCTCGGCGCTTGAGCGAGGCCACCAGGGCGGTGCTGGCACCGACCAGCAGATCGGCGGCGGCGGTCAGCGTGGAGCACAGCGCCGTGTCGACCACATCCGAGGAGGTCAGCCCGTAGTGGACCCACGTCCCGGCCGGGGGACCGATGGCGGCCTGGACCACGTCCACGAAGGCGGCCACGTCGTGGTCGGTCACCGCCTCCCGTTCGGCAATGGCCCGGATGTACTCGGGGCGGATCCAGGACAGGCCGGCCGGACTGTCGGGGTCGATGAGCTTGGCCGCACCCTCCCGCACGGTGGCGGCATCGGGGGCCGGAACGACCCCGGCCACGGCCCAGCCCTCCACGGCCAGCACCTCCACCTCCAGCCACTTGGCAAAGCGGGCGGCATCGGTGAAGAGGGCGTCCATCTCCGGGAGGGAGTAGCGAGGAATCACCGAGCGCCTCCGGCGCGAAACTCGGCCAGCTTGGCGGCCATGGACTCGTCGGTGATGGCGATCATCTCGGCCACCAATATGGCCGCGTTTTTGGCCCCGTCGATCGCTACGCACGCCACCGGGATGCCGGGGGGCATCTGCACCGTCGAATACAGGGCATCGACTCCGTTGAGGCCGCCCCCGGAGAGGGGCACACCGACCACCGGGAGGGTGGTGTGGGCGGCCACCACGCCGCCCAGGTGGGCGGCCAGGCCGGCCCCGCAGATCACCGCCACGTACCCGTTCTCCCGGGCAGAGCCGGCAAAGTCGGCCACCATCTCCGGATTCCGATGCGCCGACATGACCCGCTCGTCGGCCACGATCCCGAATCGCTCGAGCATCTCGACCGCCGGGGCCATCTTGGGCCCGTCGTTGGGTGAGCCCATGAGCACGGCCACCTTCATGTAACTGCTCCTTCTCTCCGCAGGGCCCGCGCCCCTATGTCACGGCGATAGTGGGCCCCGGACCACGAGATCATGGACACCGCCTCATAGACCCGCTCCCGGGCGGCGGCCAGGTCGGGACGCCTGGCGGTCACGGCCAGAACTCTGCCTCCGGCGGTATAGAAGCGGCCATTGGGGTCCCGCAGGGTGCCGGCGTGGAAGACGGTGACCCCCGCCAGGGCCCCGGCCGCCTCAAGCCCGCTGATCTCGTCCCCCGTCCTGGGCCCGTCCGGGGTGCCGTATCCATCGGCGCACATGACCACGGTGACCGCGGTGTCGGAGGACACCTGGGCGTCCCCGTCCACGGCCCCGGCGGCGGCCGAGGCCAGCCAGGCACCCACATCTCCGTCCAGGAGAGGCACGACCGCTTCGGCTTCGGGGTCGCCCAGGCGCACGTTGTACTCGATGATCCGGGGTCCGGAGGCCGTCAGGATCAGGCCGGCGTAGAGCACGCCCCGGTAGTCGATCCCGTCGGCCCGGAGGGCCGCCAACATGGGGGCAACGCACTCCCGTACCGCCCGGTCCAGCTCCGCCGGGGCAATGTGGGAAACAGGCGAATAGGCCCCCATGCCCCCGGTGTTGGCACCGGTGTCCCCGTCCCCCACCCGCTTGTGATCCTGGGACGCCGGCAGGACAGAGAAGTCCCGCCCGTCGCAAACGGCCAGGACGGTCACCTCCTCGCCCACCAGGCCCTCCTCCAGCACCACGGTGGTGCCAGCCGCCCCGAAGGAGCGGCCCGACAGCTTGGCCCGCACGTCCTCGGCCGCCTCCTCCCGGGACGGGGTGACCAGCACCCCCTTGCCGGCGGCCAGCCCGTCGGTCTTGACCACCAGGGAGCAGCCAGAGGAGGCCAGCTCATCGAGGAACTCCAGGGCCGGGCCGACCTCGGTGAAGGCCCCGTACCGGGCAGTGGGGACCCGGGCCCGGGAACACATCTCCTTCATCCACGCTTTGGAGCCCTCCAGCCGGGCCCCGTCGGCCCCGGGCCCGAGCACCAGCCGCCCGGTGGCCCGGAGGCGGTCGGCCAGGCCCTCGACCAGGGGCGCCTCGGGACCTATGACGAAGAGGTCAGCGTCGATCCCCTCGGCCGGCTCGGAGGTGACAGAGACGCCTCCGGCCCCGTGCTCATTCACGCCTCCGGCGTGGGTGGCCATGCCGGGGTTGCCGGGGGTGACCACCACCTCGGCGTGACGGGACAGGGTTTGGGCCAGGGCGTGCTCTCGCCCGCCGGCCCCGACCACGCAGATCCGATCGATGCCGCTCATGCGGCGAACTGAACGACCTGGTCCCGCCCCGGGCCCACCCCCACCAACTTGACCGGCACCCCGATCTGGTGGGCCAGGAACTCGACGTAGGCCCGGGCGGCGGGCGGGAGCTGGTCGCCCCGGGTCACGGCGGTCAGGTCCGTCTTCCAGCCGGGCAGATCCTCGTAGATGGGCGTGACCTTGTGCAGCACCGACTGGTGGTAAGGAAGGTGGTCGTAGCGGACACCCTCGGCCTCATAGGCCACGCAGACCCTGAGGGTCTCGAGCTCGTCCAGGACGTCGAGCTTGGTCAGGGCCACCTCGGTTAGGGAATTGAGCCGGACGGCCTGGCGCAGCATGACGGCGTCGAACCAACCGGTGCGCCGGCGTCGGCCGGTATTGGTGCCGAACTCGTGGCCCCGCTCCACCAGGTAGTCGCCCAGCTCCTCATGCAGCTCGGTGGGGAATGGGCCGGCGCCGACCCGGGTGACGTAGGCCTTGGCGATACCGATGATGCGGTCGATGTCCCGGGGTCCGATGCCCGAGCCGGTGCAGGCGCCGCCGGCCACCGGATTGGAGGAGGTGACGTAGGGATAGGTGCCGTGGTCCAGGTCCAGGAAGGTGGCCTGGGCCCCCTCCAGGAGAACATGCTGGCCGGCGGCCAGGGCGTCGTGGATCATCCCCACCGTGTCGGCGATCATCGGCTCCAGCCGCCCGGCGTACTCGCCCAGGTAGGCCTCACAGATCTCATCGGCCGACACCGGTAGGCGGTTGTACACCTTGGTCAGGATGAGGTTCTTCTCCCGCAGGACGACGTCCAGCTTCTCCCGGAAGATCTTGGGGTCGAGGAGGTCCTGGACCCGCAGGCCGACCCGGGACGCCTTATCGGCGTAGGCCGGGCCGATCCCCCGGCGGGTGGTGCCCAGGGCGTTCTTGCCCAGGAAGCGCTCGGTCACCCGGTCCAGCTCCTGGTGGTAGGGCATGACCAGATGGGCGTTGCCGCTCACCACCAGCCGGGAACAGTCCACCCCCCGCCGGGTCAGTGTGTCCATCTCTTCCAGGAGAACCTTGGGATCGACCACCACCCCGTTGCCGATGACCGGGGTGATGAAGTCGTAGAGGACCCCGGAGGGCACCAGCTGGAGGGCGAAGGCCTCCCCGTCCACCACGATGCGGTGGCCGGCGTTGTGGCCGCCCTGGTAGCGGACCACCAGCGACATCTCCTTGGCCAGGAGGTCGGTCAGCTTGCCCTTACCCTCATCGCCCCATTGGGCTCCGACGACCACTGTCGCGGGCACGCGCGTCCTCCAG
>DATLUK010000355.1:0-4641 GCA_035533195.1 Acidimicrobiales bacterium
TGGAAGGCCGGTATGTCGACGGCCAGCACTCCCTGCACCGGCTGGCCCGAGTAGGCCTGCCACATGCGCGCCGCCAGGGAGGCGGTGACCGGGAACTCAGGGGTCGAGCCCAGGTTGCGCCACTCCTGGCTCGGATCCAGCCAGCCCCAGCGGGCCTTGAGGTCCCCGTTGATCGGCACCAGGCCGGGGCCGAGGACGAGGTCGGCCGTCGAGACCAGCGACGTGAGTGTGAGGTTTCCCTCCGATCCCTCCAGCAGCCCGGCGGTGAGGAAGGACCCCGACCCGGCCCGCATCTCTCCGTTGTTGGCTACCAGGAGGAGGTAGCGGGTTGGACCTTGGAGCAGGTCAGCCATGGCCCCGGCGGCCGCCCGGGCTCTGTCCAGGGTTGCCAGCCCCTTGGTCAGCTGGGAGTCCAGCTCGTTGCGCCGTCGGCGTACCGGGCCGATGAGGCCGGAATCGGACACCACCGGCACGGCGCGCAGCTCGGTCGCGGCCAGCCCGGCAATCGAGCCCAGCTGGCGCAGCTCGACGACGCGGGCCTCGCCCAGCGGGTGGTGGCTGAGGAGGGCGCTGACCTGGCGGACGGCGGTGGCAGTGACCGAGGCGATCCGCCCGCCGGAGCCGGCCAGGGAGCCCACGGCGCGAACCTGACGGCCCAGGTAGGGGATCTGGCGGATCAGGAAAACCCCCGGTCCGTCGATGCGATGACGTGCATCGGACAGCTTGGTCGAAGCCGACCGCAGCGGTCCCAGGGCGGCGCCCGAGGTGATCCCGCCCCCGGACAACTCGGATTTGGCTGCGTCCAGGCTGGTCTGGGCGGCCTTCCCGTCGCGGTAAGCGGCCAGGACCTGCACGGCTCCGATAACCAGCCAGATCCCGAGGAGGACCCCCAGGATGACAAGCACGATGCGCCACCGGGCCCTGGCCCTGGCCATGATTCGGTAGGGCACTGCGGGTATACTTTAGCCTTGGGGAGCCGGCGGTCCAGCTCGCCCCTACGAGACGGAGGCGCCTTCCCATGAGCGCATTTGGAACGGGTCTGGATCGGGGCGGCCCGCTCCACCCTGGCGGCGCGTCCCGTCCGGCGGGAGCCTGGAGCTCAGAGGTGGTGCAGACCCGGGAGGAACTGGCCGAGTTGCGCGCCACCACCGCCGGGGCCGCCGAGTCCACCGGCCGCCTCCTCGGCGCGTTGGACCAGATAGAGACCAGGGTCGAGCGCTTCTTGACCGCGGCCGAGATGGAGGCGACTCAGCTCACCAGCGAGGCGACCTCTTACTCGACGCAGCTGGCCGAAGAGGCCGACCGCGTCTACCAGGAGACCGTCGACCGGGCCCACCGGGACTCGACGGAGATCCGATCCCAGGTCGAGGCCGAAGCCCAGGCCCGCCTGGCTGAGGCCGAGACGGCCGCCCAGGCCCGCCTGGCCGAGGCCCAGAACGAGGCCCTCTCAATCCGGTCGGCGGCCCAGGCTGAGGCCAGCGAGATGCGGGCCGAGGCCCACGCCGTGAGGGCCAACGCCTACGCCGAGGCCGAGACGGTCCGCTCCGAGGTCCAAGAGACCAGGGCCGCAGCCCTTCAGGAGTTGGACGAGGCCCGCCACGAGGCGCTGTCCATCCGCTCCGAGAGCAACGCCACCCGCTCGGCCTCCGAGCGGGTCCTGGCCAACGCCCAGAAGGAGGCAGCCGCCCTGGTGATCGCCGGTCGGGAGGAGGCCAGCGAGATGATCGATGCCCTCCTCGCCGAGGCCGAGGTCGAGGCCCACCGGATGCGCGAGATGGCCTCGGTCGAGGCCGAAGAGCTGCGGACCCGGGCCCGGGAGGTGCTGATGATCGCCAACCGCGACACCCAGAGGCTGCGCAGCAACCTGGCCCGCCTCTTCGACGGCTCCGCCGGGCTGGTCTCCGCCCTGGACAGCGCGTCCCAGTCCCTAGTCGAGCTGTGCTCGGGGGAGCTGCCCCGTGGTTCGCACGACCAGGGCGACGGGCCAGTGGACGAGACGGCAGACGCCGACCTCGGCGCCGAGCACTCCGACTCGGAGTCCGAGCCCGATTCGTGGCGGACGGGCACTGACCAGGGATCCGAGCCCTCGGATCACGATGGGGCCGCGTCCGAAGGCGGTTCCGGCCCGTGGAGCCGGCTGATCCGCCGCGGTGGCCCGGAGAGCTGAGCGGTCCGTAGCGTCAACGCAAGGCTCAGGAGACGAGCCAGTAGCCCCCGCCGTCTGGGCTGGGTCCGGGCATAGGAGGCCGTGGCCATGCCGTAGTGGCGAGCCAGGGAGTTGAAGTACGGACCCCTTCCCGCCCCTCACGCAGTCTCGCGCTCAGGATCCGGCGAAACGCTCCGATAGGATCGGTCTCGGCGCGAAGATCGAGGATGACGCCCACGATCCCATGACCAGCACTGACGGCCAACGACAGCCGGGTTCCCCGGGCGTCGCATTGATCTCCGCCTCGGGCGTCTCGGCCGTCCGAGTCTCCTCCGACGCCCAGTACGAGGCCGGCGCCGGCGGTTCGGTTATCGACATCTACGAGGGCCTTTGCTGGGCCAGCACCGCCAACGGTGCGGAGCGCGTCGACCTCGGCGTGCCCCACGGCATGATCCAGGTGCCCGAGGGGGCCACCGCCGCCGTGGTCGTCAAGGCCTCCGGGCTGACCCTGGTTGGCGCCGTCCGGGGCCAGCCGGTGGTCCTGGGTGCTGCATTCGGGCAACGCTCGGTGCTAAGGGAAGCGTCCGTCGCCTACATCGGCCGTTCCGGCTCCCGCGTCATCGCCGGCATCGACCCGGCGGAGATGCTGCCTCACTGGTGGCTGGAGGCCAACGCTCGCCTCGATGCCAAACCGGCGGTGGATGCTCCTGTCGCCCTGGCTGCCAGTCCGTTCTCGCCTGTCGACACCGAGATCCTCGATGGCGCCGGCGTGGTCACGCCGCCCGGGGAGGAGACTCCCGATCACGACGCCGAGGAGCCGGACCGCACCCAGCTCACCACCGAGGAGCCGGACCGGGCCGAGCTCGCCACCGTGGAGCCGGTGGCGGGGGCGGTGGGCCCAGCGCCCCTGGCCCCCCGACAGGCACCGTCGCGCCGGCACCGGGCGATCCCCCGTTCAGCCCCCTGGGCGCTCAGCGGGGCGGTGCTGAGCGCAGCCATTGTCACAGCCGCGGTAGCGGCGGTGACGGCGCCGCCAAATCCCGCCAGTGTGGCGAGCCCGGTCGCCCACTCGGTCCAGCCGGCGGTAACCCCCCCGCTGGCTTCAGCGGGCTCGGACGCCCCGGTCCACCGGGGTACAGCCGCTCGGGCGTCGCAGCCAGGAGCCGAGGCCGGCCCGCTGGGCGCCGCGCCGGGCAGCGCTTCGCCGACCACTGGGGCCACTCCACTCAGTCCATTCACTTCGACCGTGCCGGTCCTCAATGCCCCCGCGGTCACGTTGGCGGCGGTGCCGGCGCAGGTGGGCGTAGCTGTGCCTACTCCGGTGACCACCTCGACCACCGTGGCTTTGCCGGTGGCTTCCAATGGCGGGCCGGTTCAGGTGAATCTCCTCACCTGTTCGAACCTGAGCGGGCTTCTGCAGATGACTGGGGAGGCGTCCAACACGGGGGCCTCTGCCAAGAGAGTCTCCATATCTGGCCTCTTCGTCAACTCCGTGGGCACGACCATCGGCACAAGTCAGGTGACGGTCACCGTTCCGGCCCACGCAAGCCAGCCGTGGTCGGTCACCTATCCCGACCCCACCGCGTCATCGGGCCGGTGCCAGATGACCGCCGTCACCAGCGCCACGGTCTGACTTTCGGAGGACAACACCACCGAATGGGGCGTCGGCCAGCAGGCCCAGCCCGATGCCCAGCATCCACACGTCCTTGCTGACGCCCGTGCCGGCCTGGGTCGGCCAAACGCTGCCCGGCTTGTGCAGGGAGGGGGTGCGCAGGTACATGGCCACTAGGGCGCCGGCAAAGCCGGTGAGGCCCAGGCCGGCCAGCCGGTTGGGGATTAATGGCGTCAGCAGGGCGGCCCCCACGGCGATCTCACCCGCCGCCAGGGCCTTCAGGAAGGTGGGTGGATCGATCTCAGAGAGGAAAGGAAAGGCGCCGGCCGCCATGCCGTGGACACCTTTTGCCTGTTCGGGACCGCCCTTCCACTTGCCCAGGCCGGCATGGAGCACATAGACGCCCGTGGACAGGCGGGTGGGGACGTCCCGGGGGCGCAAGCGGAGGAGTGACATGAAACGGTCCTTTCGCCGGGAGCGGCTCGGGATGGAAGTGATGACATTACGTCCGGCTTGGGAAGATTTCGGAATGGCTGGGGCCGTGGCGCAGGATCAGGTGTCGGCCGGGCACGGCCCCACTTGCCCGGCCCGGCGGGGCAGGACATCCTCCGGAGGTGCGGATCCCGAGCCCGATGCGGCGCCTGGCCCTGGCCGCCGGGCGGCGCCTGCCTCCCGGGGCGGTGCGGGCCATCAACCTGGCCCGGGGCATCGACGCCCCCCGGCCGATGGATCTACCCCCCGGGCGGCGGGTAATGGTGGTCGCTCCCCACCCCGACGATGAGTTGGTGGGCGCCGGCGGGACCATCGCCAAGCACGTGGCCGCCGGCCACCTGGTGCACATCGTCATGGCGACCAGCGGGGAGGCGTCCGCCAGCTTCCTCGG
>DATLUK010000356.1:0-3661 GCA_035533195.1 Acidimicrobiales bacterium
GCGGTAATAGGGCTTGTTCTTCATGGTGGCGCCGTTCATCGACCGCCCGCAGCTGGCGCAGCGCACCCTTCCGGCCAGCAGGTAGCGCCCGGGCTCCGAGCGGGGCTGGCGGCTGCCTCCGCCGGGGGTGTTGGTGATCCGGCGGTTCACGCTTCGCCACAGGTCCTCGGTGACGAGGGGCGGCCAGGACTCGGTCTTGGCCCACGTCCAGTCGCCCTCGGCCTGGCGGCGCTGCCGGGAGGTGGTGCCCAGGGCGGCGTCGGTGGTGTCGATGAGCGCGTCGTGGCGGCGCTGGCGGCCCGCCACCTGGCGGCCCAGGTAGCGGGGGTTTACCAGGATGGCCCGCACCGCCGAGCCGGCCCACACCCCGGCCGAGCGGGGGTGGCGGCGGGGCCCGACCTCACCGGGGCTGGGGAACCCTTCGGCTTCCAGGCGTCGGGCGATGGTCTTGTAGCCGAGGCCGGCGTCGAACATCTCGAAGATCCGCACCACGACCGGCGCGGCGTCGGGGTCGGGCTCAAGGGTGCGCAGGTGAACACCGAGGGCGGCCTGCTCGGGGTGGGGGTGGAGGGTGGGGGTGTCGATGAGGCGGTAGCCGTAGTTGGGCCGACCGCCGAGCCAGCGCCCCTCAGCGGCCAGGGCGTGCATGGCCGCCCGGGTGCGGATACGGAGCCGGTTGCGCTCGGCTTTGCCCAGGCCGGAGAACAGGCTCATCACCAGGTCATGGGCTTCGGAGTCCGGGTCGACCCGACCACCAACCTCGGGGACCCACAGGTCGATGCCGAAATGGGCCAGCACCGGGAATACCAGGCTGAACTGGTTCCCGGAGAAGGCCCGCTGGGGCTCGGCCACCACCAGCGCCCCCCAGTCCCGCGCTCCGGGTCGCTGGGTGGCATCGGCCATGAGCCGGCTGGCTTCGGGGCGGCGCGCCCAGGGGACCGACCGGCTCACGTCGATGTCGTGGTAGACCGCCACGATGTGACCGTCATGGGGACCGATGAGTTGCTCGGCCACGTTGAGCTGCCAGCGACGGGAGTCCTCGGGGGACTGGTGGTCCTCGGTCGAGGTTCGGACATAGGCGGCGAAGAGCATCGTCATGCCAGGGTCATCCCGGGAGTCCTCATCGGCCCATTCTGGCCGGGGGCTGTGACTCGCGACTGACCGAGTCGGCTGCTTTGCCCGGCCCATCGTGAGACTCGAGGTAGGCACGGACGATGTCGCCCAGCAGCCTGGCGGCCGAGGGGGTGAGTGCCGGGCGGTCCTGGTCGGCATCGACCACCGGGGGATGCGATCGGGCCGAGACGGTGGCAGTCGCTCCTTCCGGCTCGACGGCCGCGAGGGTGACGACCGACTCGGTGGCCGGGCACAACGTGACACCGGCGGCGCCAGAGGCGAGGCGTAGTTCCGAGCGGGGGGCCTCGCCCGGGCTGAGGGCGCCAAGATCGGGTCCTTGGTTCGGCACTGCCTTGGAGCTTGGGGTCATCGGGACATCTCCATGGAACGGATCGATTCGGGCTCAGGTAGCGACCCCCGGGCCGGGGGCGAGCCCATTGGGCGAGCTTTAGGAACTAGGCCCGATGGCGGCCTTCGATCTCGCGTGATCGGCGTGCCGGTCGACGGACCTGGGCCCAACTGATGCCCGGCGTGGACCCGCGGCACGTACAAGGCCCAGTCGGTGAGATTCACACCGTCCCGGGCGATGACCCGAGTCCGGCGCCCCCATCCCGGATCCCCACCGGATGGCAACACCCGTCCCGCTACCGTCCCGCCAGCAGCTTCCCGACCCGCCCCATCCCTCGGACACACCCTTGCAGGTATCCCTCCGGGACACCTGCGGGATCGGGCGCGCCGGTCGAGCCAGGCAGAAGGACCCGCGGGGCCAGGAGGCTTCCGTCCGGGGTGGACGGCCCCGGCTCGGCGCGGGCTGGGCCCCCAGCGGGACGGAAACGGGAACGTCCCCGGGACGCCCCCGGATCCCGCGGTGCTTGACAAACCGGCCTCACTGGTCGGCTCACGGCGGTCCCGGTGGTCGCGGCCAATCGGCTCTGCTCGAACGTTCCGGCCCCGGGAGGCGGAGGCTCCAAAGCCGAAGGACGGGATGGGGTAGGGGAGTCGGACGGGGGTCATGGATCAGATCGGTCGGGCCGGTTCGACCCGGGCGGAGTCGCGAATCTGGCGGAGGTCGGCCGGGGCGAAGGCCAGCCGGCCGGTGGGCTTGTAATAGGGGATGGCCCGTTCGGCGACCCGCCTGCGCACCCAACGCACGGTGACACCCAGGAAGGCGGCAGCCGCCTCGATATCGACCAGGTCTTCCTCCAGGCCGACCCCGCCCACCGCCGGACCGGTCATCGCTGGACCGGTCATAGGGCCGCCCCCGCTCCGGAAGGACGAGTCGATGCGATGGGGGAGACCAGGCGGCAACTACGCCGGCCGGTCGGGGACCGCCCGGCCATGTCCATTGTGAGCTCGGGCCGGCCCGGGGTCGTCAAGGGCCACTCGGCCACCTGTGGCCTCCTTCGGCTCGCCCGTCCCTGGACGACCCCTGCCAGGGTCCCCGTCCAGGGGAGGCTCCCTACCCGTGGGGTTCCCCACAATCTTCCCCACGGCCTGGCCATGGCGGGATCATGCGCCGCCACCTTCCCCAACCAGTTCCCGAAAACCTTCCCCAAATAGAAATTTCTGCCCGGGCCCGAGACGGACGGGACGGCCTCCCGGTTCCATCCACTTCGCCGGCGTGGGCAGATGGCGTCCCTGTTCAGGGGCCTCTTCCCCAATCCCAGGACGAGATGGGGAATGGGACCGGGACGTTCCCCAATTCCGCCCCCGCCTGGTTGGGGAATCAGAAATCCCCTCCGGACCCCCGGGGAGGGCCTTCCCCGGTCTCGGGCCCGCCGCCGGCCCAGGGCCATGGGCGGAGTCAGCTGGTCCGGGCCGCCGGCCAGGAGGGCCACGCCCGTCTCGTCAATGGCTGAATCCATCATCAACTCCTCCCTGCCGCCCGGACTCGCTCGTCCACGCCGGCCCTTCCCGGTAGTCATACGCAAGCGAACCGGTACAACTACCGGCACAAGAACCGGCACAAGGACCGGAGCGCGTCTTTTTTTTCCGGACAAGACCTGGGACAGGGAGCCCCGCCGGAGGAGATCTGGGACAGGACCTGGGACAAGAACCGGGACACGCTCGTCCCTGTGTCCGGGAAGGGGCCAGAACCGGTCCCAACCGTCACAACTACCGTCACAACTACCGTCACGACGGCCGGACCAGGTACTGGACCGAGCGGAGGCCCAGGGCGGCCTCTCGCTCCTCGCCAGCCTCATGGGCGCCCACAACAGGAGAACCGGGTCGTCATCGGCGCACCGGTGGTCACCGTGGCGCCAGACCGGGACCCCCATGGCAACGTGATCCTCGCCGCCGTCCTGAGCACCGCCCCGGGCTGGCCGCACGGCGCCGGGCCAGGACGCTGTCCCAGATACTCGGACACCGAGGCCTCGATCCTCCCCGTGGCACAGCGTCGCGGATCCATACCTCACTAAGCCCGTGACCGAGCCCGTTCCTCGCGTTGCCCGCTCGACAACCTGCCCGGTCCAGCACAACCATTGACCGCTACTTACCGAGCGTGAGATAACCCTCGACAGGCGTCACAGCCAAGGCGCATAACCAC
>DATLUK010000357.1:0-11892 GCA_035533195.1 Acidimicrobiales bacterium
CTCCGGGGTGGAGATGGGGGTGGCCATCAACTCCCGGATCTTGGTCATGGCCGCCTTGGCCTGTTGGTAGGAATCGAAGATCTGCGACATCTGCTGAACGGGGTTGAACACCGAGTCGATGTAGAGGATGAAGGCGAGGAGTGATCCGGCGCTGATCTGTTGGCGCACGAGCAGGTAGGACCCATAGGCCAGGACCAGCGCCTGAGCCCCCACCTCCAGGAAGTTGACGAAGGGGAAGAACATGGACTGGAGCCGGATGGTCTCCTGGCGCGAGCTGCGGTAGGCGTCGGCCAGCCCATGGAACTGGGTCATGTTCCGGCCTTCTCGCACATAGGCCTGAGACACGCGCACCCCTGAGATGTTCTCCTGCAGGTTGGCATTGACCGCCGCGATCCGTTCTCTCACGGTCAGATACGCCCGCTCCGACCGGTGGCGGAACCACTGGGTGGCGGCTCCGAGGGGAACCAGGATGATCATGACCAGGAGGGCCAGGCGCACGCTCATGATGAAGAAGATCAGGCAGCCGCCGGCCAGCTGCATCATGCTCACCACGCCGTTGACCACGCCGTTCTGGAACAGGGACTGGAAGGCTTCGACGTCCGGGCCCATGCGGGTCAGCACCCGCCCGGCCATCTCACGCTCGTAGTAGTCCATGCCCAGGCGCTGGAGGTGGGCGAAGATGCGGATGCGCAGGGTGTAAAGGAGCTCCTGGGTGGTGCGCCCGGTGTAGAGTTTCTCCACCCGGTTGATCCACAGATCGGCCAGGGTGAAGAGCAGGTAGGCCAGCGAGGCGGCCCACACGATGGACAGGGCATGGTTGGTGGCTCCCCGGTCCACGCCCGACTTGATCAGATAGGGCCCGACCAGGGTGCCGGCCACCGTGTCGGCCAGGGCGAGGAACAAGGCCCCGCCCAGGCGACGGCGGTAGGGCCCGAAGAGGGTGCGCAGGCTGAAGTTCGGCTCCGCCACGGCGGCCGCATCGGCGTCGCTGAAGGGCTCATCGACTATTGCGGGCAACTTCGCCAGTGCGGCTCGCACCCGGGGGTTGGCCGGCATGCCCCCAGCCATCAGGCGCCCGCCGCCTCCGCCGTGACCGCCCCCGCCCATGCCCCGCCCGCCTCGGCCCGAGCCCATCCACGCCGGCATCCCCAAGGCCGGTCCGTCGGCCCCATCCTCGGGCACCACCCAGGCCGACGGCGTCACCACCCCGGTGAAGCGGTGGGGGACCCCCTCGTTGTCAGGTGCGTCGCTCTCCACCGCGACTCCGAAGGGGCCCAGGGGCGCCCCGGGTGACGCCGCGCCCACCAGCGCCTCGGTCAGTTCCGATGCGTCGTCATCATCGGGCTGGTCGATGGTCGAATCCTCCGGTCCCGAGAGCAGCTGCCGGTAGAGGGGGCAGCGCTCGGTCAACTCGTCATGGGTGCCGGCGTCGCTCACCCGGCCGCCGTCGATGACGACTATCCGGCTGGCCAGGTCGAGCGTCGAGCGGCGGTGGGCAATGAGGATCGTGGTGCGCCCGGGTAGAAGTTGGCGCAGGGTTCGGTGGATCTCCTCCTCGGTGCGCACGTCGATGGAAGAGGTGGCGTCATCCAGGATGAGGACCGACGGCCGGGTGATGAGGGCTCTGGCCAGGGCGATCCTCTGGCGCTGCCCGCCGGAGAGGGTGTAGCCCCGCTCCCCGACGACGGTGTCATAGCCCTCGGGCAGCTCGGTTATGAAGCCGTAAGCCCCGGCGGCCCGGGCAGCCTCATCCACTTCGGCATCGCTGGCGTCGGGCCGGGCAAAGGCGATGTTGGCCCGGACGGAATCGGAGAAGAGGAAGGACTCCTCGAAGACCACCCCGATCTGGCTGCGGAGGGAAGCCGTGGTGAGGTCGCGCACGTCCCTTCCGTCCACCAGCACCGATCCTTCCTGGACGTCGTAGAACCGGGGGAGGAGCAGGGAGATGGTCGACTTGCCCGATCCCGAACCACCCACCAGGGCCACCGTCTCCCCGGCCCGAACGGTGAGATCCAGGCCCCGCAGGATGGGGCTGGAGCGCATGTAGCCGAAGGTCACCTGGCGCAGCTCGATCTCCCGGTCGACGCCCTCGAGGGTCCCGGCTCCGGGCCGGTCGGCCACGAAGGGGGTGGAGTCGAGCAGCTCGAAGATGCGCTCGGCTCCGGCCCGGGCGTTCTGGGCCTGCACGCTGAAATTCGCCAGTGAGCGGGCCGGGGCCACCAGCTGGGCGAGGTAGATGTTGAAGGCCAGGAAGGTCCCCAGGGAGAGGTGGCCCCGGTAGACCAGATAGCCGCCCACGGCCAGGATGGCCACCTCGCCCAGGGTCGGTATAGTCGAAAGGGTGGGCTGGTAGCGGTTGACGATCCGGACATTGCGCATCCGGGTCCCGTAGAGGATGGCCGCCCGTTGCTTGAGCCGGGAGAGCTCCCGTCCTTCCTGCCCGAAGGCCTTCACCACCCTCACGCCATAGACCGCCTCCTCCACCACCCCGGCCAGCTCGGCCGTGCGCTGCTGGGCGTCCCAGCTGGAGGCAAAGGTCCACTGCCGCATGCGCCAGGAAACCAAGGCGATGGCTGGGACGCAGAGCAGGACGATGACGGTCAGCAGGGGAGAGAGAAACAAGGCGATGGCCAGCGAGATGGCGAACTGCAGGACATTGCTGGTGGTGATCGGCAGAAGCATCAACAGGTTCTGGACCAGATTGACGTCCGAGCTGGCCCGGCTGACCAGCTGTCCGGTCTGCATGTCGTCGTGGCGGGCGAAGTCGAGACGCTGCAAGTGGTCGAACAGCGCCGTGCGCAGGTCGTAGTCGACGCCCAGGCTGATCTGACCGGCGCTGTACCGGCGCAGGTAGGCGAAGCCGAACTGGAAAACGGCCAACGCCAGCAGGGCGAGGATCAGAGGGGTGACGTCGTGGTGGGCGGTGATCACCAGGTGGCTCGAACCCGAGCCTGCCCCTTTGACCGCCACCACGTCGTTGACGATGGCCCGGGGCAGGAGGGGCAGGACGCTGGTGGCCCCCATGCTCATGACGGCGGCGAAGAGGGCGAGGGCGAAGCGGCCCTTCCTCTTGACCATGAGCCTGATGATCCGACGGGCCCAGGCCCGGCCGGAGCCCTCGGTTTCGGGTAGTTCCACGGGGCCATCCGGCCGGCTGGTAACCAGTGATCTCCTCCGGGTGGGACCCTCGGCTGGTAGGCCCCTAAAGAAGTTCCATATCCTAACTATTAATATACCTAATCAAGCAGCCCAGAGAGAGAAGGCGGTCGGATGCGTCACGTCGAAGTGCAGGGAGTGAAGGTCTCGGTCATCGGGCTCGGGGCCTGGCAGTTCGGGGCCCAGGGATGGGACTACGGGGACGACTACATCGACCGGGAGAGCCGGCTGATCGTGGAGAAGGCCCTTGATCTGGGTGTGAACCTGATCGACACCGCCGAGGCCTACGGTCGGGGACGGTCCGAGGAGGTGCTCTCGGCCGCCTTAAAGGACCGTCGGAGCGAGGTCTTCCTCGCCACCAAGGTTTTCCCCAACGAGCCCCTCGACGCCGACGAGGTCGTCCGCCGGGCCCGGGCCAGCGCCGAGCGGCTGGGCGTGGACCGGATCGATCTGTACCAGCAGCACTGGCCCAGCGACCAGGCGCCCCTGGATCAGGTGATGGCCGGCATGGCCCGGCTCCAGGCCGAGGGGCTCGTCACCCACGTCGGGGTGAGCAACTTTTCCACCGAGCTGTGGCGGGAGGCGGAGGGGGCTTTGGGCGGGCCGGTCCTTTCCAACCAGGTCCGCTTCAGCCTGGTCTCGCGCCATCCCGAGCAACGCCTCATCCCTCGGGCCGAGGCTGACGGTCGGATCGTGATCGCCTACAGCCCTTTGGGGCAGGGTTTCCTGTCCGGCCGCTACGACGGGTCCAATACGCCTCCTGATCTGCGCCAGAACAACCCGCTGTTCCGTCCCGAGGTGGTGGCCAAGGCCTCGGTCCTGACCTCGGCTCTGGCCGAGGTGGCCGGCCGCCACGGTGCCACGCCGGCCCAGATCGCCCTGGCCTGGGTGATCGCCCGTCCCAATGTGGTGGCCATCCCGGGGGCCAGCAGCGTGGAGCAGATGGCGAGCAACGCCGAGGCCGCCGACATTCAATTGACCGCGGACGAGGACGCCCGGCTGTCCGAGGTGGCCGACGCCTTCGTGGCCGAGGCGGGGGACGACCTGGCCCGGCGCTGAGGTGGCCGCGGCTCCGGCTCCGGCCAACAGTCCGGGACTCTTTTCCGGACATTTGCCCCGGGCCGACCCGGTCCCGCTCCCTATAGCTCAAGCCCGGGCTGGGTTGGGTCGATGGGGCCTGGTGAGTTCCTCCGATGCGGACACCTGGTTGCATTCCCTGCGCGCCCTGCCCGAGGGCGGCGACCCCTCCGGGTCGTCCGCTCCGGCCGAGTATGTGTCCCCGCGTGATCCCCAGGCGGTCGGCGTGGTCGGTCCGCGTGCCAATGCGGACATGGTCACCACCGTCACCAGCCGCTATCCGCTGGTGATCGGAGCCGAGCTTCGGGGCTCCCGCCTGCGCCGCAGCCCGGGGCCGGTCCTCAAGCTTCCTAAGCGCCTACCGCATCTAGGAAGGCGAGGTCCAAAACCGATCGCACCGTGAGGCCGGCTTCGTCCAGGGGCGGATGGTGGCCGCCGCTGCGGTCGATGACGCACACGACGGTGTCGACCAGGGCACCCCGCTGGCGCAGTTCGGCGGTGGACATGGCCACCTGGCCGCCGGTGGTCACCACGTCCTCCACCACCAGGACCCGACGGCCGGAAAAGTCCGGTCCTTCGGCCAGCTTGGCCGTCCCGTAGGTCTTGGCCTCCTTGCGAACCAGCAACTGGGGAAGGCCGGTGAGCAGCGACAGGGCGGTAGCCACGGGGACCCCGCCGAGTTCCAGGCCGGCCAACAACTCGGTTCCCGGCGGGATCAGCGGCCGGGCCAGCGTGGCCACGGACTGGAGGAGGAGCGGATCCGATTCGAAGAGGTACTTGTCGAAGTAGAAATCGGCCTGCTGGCCGGAGCGCAGGGTGAAGCTTCCCTGCAGCCGACACCGCTGGTTGATGCTCCGGCCCAGGGCCTGTCGATCGGCCAGGTTCTCGCTCACCGGCCGACACCGTAGCCAGGGCCGACCCACCCGATGGCATCCGGCCCGGCGTCGCCCACCCGCGCCGGGCTGATCAGGAGGCGTCCGTCAGGTCCCCGGCCCGGCTACAGCTGTTCCCGACTCGATCAGGGCAGCGGTTTCCGACTCGGAGAAACCTGCGGTGGCCAACACTTCCCGGGTGTGCTGGCCGAGGCTGGGAGCCACCAGCGTGGGTCCGGTTTCGGTGCGGCTGAGCCGGGCCAGACGGTGGGCCGTCCACCAATTGGCCCGGTCCGGGCGCGGATCGGGCCGGAGGAGACCGAAGGCGGCCAGCTCGTCATCGGTGGACATGTCCCGCGGGGTGGGTACGCCGACGGCCGGGATGCCGGCCGCCTCCAGGGTGGCGAGGACCCCGCCGGACGACCGGCCGGCCAGTATCTGGGTCAAAGGCGCGTCGCCTCCGCCGAGCACCTCGACCAGAGTAGGGATCGACAGCGGGGACTGGATCCGGATCCAGCCGTCGGCCGTCGGGTAGAAGCGGTCGACGCCGCCGTCGCGGTCGGCGCGGTGGTCTGGGCTGGCACCGGTCTCCGCGCCCGGGCTGGCCGGGCCCGCCTGGCCGGGATCGGCGGGGCCCCGGTAGTCACGCCCACCCCGGCGGGGCGCCGGCCGTCCGGGGTAGCGGACCAGATCAGGTGTCTGGAGAAGCGCTGACATGGCCGCCAGGGAGGTCCACACATGCTGGCCCGGCCCCCCCCGTCGGCGATGGAGGAGAGCGAGGCAGGCCCCGAGGGCTGACACGGCCGCGGCGGTCACGTCGTTGACCGGCACGGTCAGGAACACCGGCTCGCTGTCGCCCCCCTGGGCGGTCATCATCCCGCTCATGGCCTGCAGCACGGGGTCGAATCCGGCCTCGGCCCCGAGCGGTCCGGTGGTGCCGAAGCCGGTGATGGTGAGGGTGATGATGTCCGGGTTGACAGTGGCCAGGTCATCGTGGCTGAGCCCGAGCCGGCCCAGCACGCCGGGTCGGTAGTTATCGATGACGACATCGGCGCCCCGGACCAGGCGCAGCAGGGCGTCGCGTCCGGCGGGCTGGCGAAGGTCGAGGGAGACGCCCCGCTGGCCCTTGTTGTAGGCGGCAAAGCCGGGACCCCGGAAGCTGTCCCCGGCCGGCGGCTCGACCTTGACCACCTCGGCACCCAGCTCGCCCAGTAGTGACCCGGCGAAGGGCCCGGCGATGATGGCCCCGAGATCCACGACCCGCACTCCGCGGAGGGGCCCGCCCGGCCCAGGCGGTGGATGTCCCGCGGTGTCACTGGTCCCGCCCGGCCCAGCCGGTGGATGCCCCGCGGTGTCACTAGGCCCGCCCGGCCGCTCCGGCCAGACATCGGCGGGACACGAGCCGGCCGCCGGCGCCGGCCCGGCCACCCGGGCCGGACTGGCGGTGAGGTTGAGGGCCAGGCCCGGCATGATCACCCGGCCCCGTTGCGGGTCCTCCAGCTCGGCCCGCATCCCGATGGCGGCAATCTGGGGGTGGTCGAGCCAGTCCTCCCGGGAGAGCAGGGGTCCGGCCGGGCAGCCGGCATCGGCCAGGGCGTCGAGCCAATCCTGGCGCGGCTTCTCGGCGAAGACCGCGGCCATCTCCTCGATGACCCATCCGGCATTTTCGGGCCGGAGGATGGCTGCCCGCCCACCCCCGCCGAGCCTCGGATCATCGGTGAGGCCGGCCATTCCCAGCACCCCGAAGGCCCGCTGGCTGAAGTGGGGCGTCAGGGCGGCCAGGAAGAGCCATTCCCCGTCGGCGCAGCGGTAGGGACGGTAGAACGGGACCGGGCCCCCGGGGCCGCCGATACGGGGCCCGGTCCGCACCGGCTCCGGAGCGGAGGCATCGAAGGTGAAGGCGGCGGCGCCGGCCACCCCGGCGGCGTGCACGCCGGCCACCGACACCACCTGGCCCTGTCCGCTGGCCAATCGCTCCCGGAGGGCGGCCACGGCCACGGCGGCGGCCCAGGCTCCCTGGATGACGCTGAGGCAGGCCACGATCATCTCCACCGGGCCGCCGTCATAGGAGGCCTGCCTCATCCCGAGGCCGGAGGCGGCCCAGGCCAGCGCCTCGGAGTTGGCCCCGCCGGCCCAGGGCGCCTCTTCGGTGAAGGGCCCGAGGTGAACGAGCACCGAAGCGGGGGGAGTGGCCCGGGCTTGGTCCAGGTCGAAGGCGGTACCGGCCAGAGCGTCGGACGGTCCATCCAGGAGCACGGCGTCGGCCTGCCGGCCGAGGGCGGCCGCCTCCGGGCTGGACACGGCCGGACCGGGGCCGGTGGCCGCCACACTTCGCTTACCGCGGTCCCAGGCCGCCATCCCGGGGTCAGACCGCCCGCCCGGCCCGGCCGGCCCGGCCGGGGACTCGACCCTCACCACATCCGCCCCGAAGTCGGCCAGGAACATCCCGGCCACCGCTGCGGCCGTGCCGGTGGTGCAATCGAGAATCCGGAAACCCCCCAAGGGGCCTGTTGCCTGGTCCCGCTCCGCCAATTGTCCACCCCCGGAGGCCGGCCCGGGAAGTTACCCGCTCCGTCCCCCGAAGGGTGGATCAGCACCAGGCGCCGGTTTCGGCAGCCGTGGCGCTCAGGAAGCGGCGCGGTCCTTGGCCACCTCGTCCAGGCTCTCGTATTCCTCACCGGTGTCGGCCCAGTCCTCGAACTGGATGACCCCGATCTCGGTGAAGCGCTCCCGCAGCCAGCCGTCCCCGGCATCGAGCAGGCCCAGCTTCTTGCAGTTGGGCACGATCTTGGAGAAGAGCATGTACTGGAAGGGGTCAGCGCCCTGGGGGCCCTTCTCGCCCATGAACTTGATGACCTCGATGGGATTCACACCCTGGCGCTCCCAGACCTCCTGCTGGAGGAAGCGGTCGCGCATACGCAGGGCGGCCTCGAAGGCGAACTCCTGACGCTCCCGGATCTCGGCCTGATTGAGGCCCTGGTAGTACTCCTGCAGGGACAGGACACCGAAGGCGACGTGGCGGGCCTCATCGGACATGACGTAGCGCAGGAGCTTCTTGAGCAGCGGCTCCTGGGTCAGCATGTGCATGAAGCCGAAGGCAGCCAGGGCCAGCCCCTCGACCATGATCTGCATGCCCAGGTAGGTGATGTCCCAGCGGGAGTCGGACACGATGTCGTCAAGACCGGGGTCTGGGAGAGGTCGATGAGCCCGGCCTCGACCGCCATTCCGATTCCCGGCGTGTTGGCCACCTCCTTCTCCTGATCCACGTCGATGGACCAGTCGAGGTCGGTGGTCACGCGCGGCCGATGATGTCCGCTGTGTCGCTGCTCACTGTTCCTCCTGTTTCGCCAACGCTCCGACCAGTCGGCCGACAAGCTCTTCCCATGCCTTCCGCGGGGGAGGTTCGAGTCCGACCGAACCCAGCAAAAGCATTCCCAGCGACAGGGCCGTGCAGAACTGCACGGCCGCATTGGTGTCCAGGGCGGCGTCGAAGACGCCCTGCCGCTTTCCCTCTTGGAGCAGACCGGCCAGATCCCGGCCCTGCCCCTTGAGTCCTTCCCGCAGGCCCTCGGCCACGAGCGGGTCGCGCCGGGCCGCCACCATGGCCTCGACCAGCAGGCCGCCGACCCACTCGGGCAGCGAAGAGTCGACCAGGCCCAGCCCGAGGGCCGTGAGCTGGGCGGCCGGGTCGGCCCCCTCGGCCCCGGCGGGCATGAGCCGGTCCAGGCCCTGAGCGCTGGAGCTCTCGATGGCCTCCCTCAGCAGGTCGGCTTTGTTGACGAACTGGGCGTAGATGGCGCCGGTGGTCAGCCCGGCCCGGCGGGCGATGTCACCCACCCGGGCCCCCTCGAAACCCTTCTCGGAGAAGACCTCGACGGCCGCCTCGATCAGGCGGTCGCGGGTTGCCAGGTCCTGTGCCACGATTGGATGATAACCGGTATTATCTCCCCCGCCGCCCCGATGAGGTCCTGGTCCGCATGGCCGCATCCGGTATGTGCGCCGCGGCTGCGCCTTCAGCCGTGTTCGGCTACGGCGTGGTCGGTGTCCGATCCGGTGGGCGGGCCCAACGGGGCGTGCTCATCGAAGGCGACGCCTTCTCCTGCCACCGCGGCTGAGGAGGAGGCGCTGATGTAGGCGCCGGTGCGCAGGGGAAGCTCCTTCATGGCCAGGATGAAGGGCAGGGCCAGGGCCGCCACCGGGGCCGCCACCAGGAACACGGTGTGCAGCGAGTGGGAGAAGGCATTGATGATCCCGTTACGCACGGCCGCATTGGCCAGGTGATGGATGGCCGACGGGCTGAAGGCGACCGATCGGGCGGACAGGCCGGCATGGTTGGCGGCCGCCGGTACCAGCCTCGGGATCCAGTAGCCAAGGCGGGCGTTCATGATCGAGCCGAAGATGGCTACTCCGAACGAGCTGCCCATGGAACGGAAGAAGGTGTTGGCCGAGGTGGCGGTTCCGAGGTCGCGCTGCTCGGTGGCGTTCTGGATGGCCACGATCAGCACCGGCATGATGGCGCCCATGCCCGTCCCGAGGATGAGCATGAAGAAGCCGGATTCCCAACGCGACGTGGTGCCGGTCATGAAGGACAGCAGGTACATCCCGATGGGGGTGAGGATGGCCCCGCCGATGGGCCAGATCTTGTAGCGGCCGGTGTAGGAGATGAGCCGCCCGGTGCTGATGGAGGCAATGGTGACCCCGGCCATCATCGGCAGGATCAACAGGCCCGAGGCGGTAGGCGACACCCCGGTGACCAGCTGAAGGAAGAGGGGCAGGTAGACGGTCCCTCCGAACATGGCCATGCCCACCAGGAAGCCAGCCATGTTGGTGGTGACGAACACCCCGTTGCGGAACAGGCGCAGCGGCAGCACCGGCTCGGCCGCCCGGCGTTCCCGGCGGATGAAGGCCGCCACCAGCAGCACCCCCAGCACGATGAGCCCGATGACCTGGGCCGAAATCCAGGGATAGGAAGTTCCGCCCCAGACACTCACCAGCAGGAACGCGCTCACGGCCGCCACCAGCAGCCCGGCGCCGGCGTAGTCGATGGAATGCGACACTCTTCGGAACGGCAGGTTGAGCACGGAGCTGGTCACGACCAGGGCGGCCAGGCCGACGGGGATGTTCACGTAGAAGCACCAGCGCCAGGACAGATCCTGGGTCAGCAGGCCGCCGATGGCCGGGCCCCCGACGCTGGAGAGGGAGAAGACGGCCATCATGTAGCCCTGGTACCGGCCCCGCTGGCGGGGCGAAAGGATGTCCCCGATGATGGCCATGGCCAGGGCCATCAGGCCCCCGGCCCCCACTCCCTGAACGCCGCGGAAGATGATGAGCTCCAGCATCGAGTGGGACAGACCGGACAGGGCGGAGCCGATGAGGAAGATGACGATGGCGGCCTGGAAGATCAGCTTGCGCCCGTAGAGGTCGCCCAGCTTTCCGTACAGCGGTGTCGAGCAGGTTGACGTGACCAGATAGGCCGTCACCACCCAGGAAAGGTGATTGAGCCCGCCGAGGTCGCCCACGATGGTGGGCAGGGCCGTCGCCACGATGGTCTGGTCCAGAGCGGCCAGCAGCATCCCCAGCATCAGGGCGGAGTAGATGATGAGTATGCGGCGGTGGGAGAGACCCTCCTCCTCGGCCAGGGTGGGGGTCAGGGGCTGGATGGCCGCCGGCGCGCTCATCGGATCGCTCCCGGATCGGTGCTGCCCATAGCGGCGATCTGTTCCACCAGCCGGTCCAGCAGCTGGGCCAGGGTCCTCCGGTCGCCAACGGACCAGGCGATCAGAAGCTTGCTCATGGCCTCCTGGCTGGCCCGACGGGCCCGGGCGAGGGTCGAGCGCCCGGCCGGAGTCAGGCGCAAGCGGGAGGCCCGCTGGTCCCGAGGATCACAGGTGCGCTCGACCAGCCCGGCGTCAGCCACCGAGCGGACCTGACGGCTGACCGTCGAGATGTCGAGGCCCATGGCCTCGGCCAAATCCGTCAGCCGAACCGGTCCGGCGGCTGACGCCTCCTCGATCCGGGCCAGGGTCAGGTACTCGGCCCGGTCCAGGCTGAACCCGCTGGCGGCCGCCACCTTCCTCCAGGTGGCCGGCCGGGCGGCCTGGCGCATCAGGCGGGTGAGGGCGGTCTCCACCTCGGCCACCCCGTCGGACGATCCTTCGGGCGCATGGGTGGGCTGCCCGGCGGTCTTGGACGGCACCGTAGAAAGTTAGCACCTAGTTGCTTGTAGTCAGCAACCAAGTTCGGGTCGCGGCCGGTCCCTGCGCCGGCGAACCAGTTTGCGGCGCCTTCCTCCGCCGGCGGACAAGCTGGGGCCATGTCCATCGTCAAGATCAATGCCATCACCGTGCCGGCCGGATCGGGAGACGAGCTGGCCCGGCGCTTCGCCGCCCGGGCCGGCGCCGTTGACGACGCCGCCGGCTTCGAGGGTTTCCAGCTCCTCCGCCCCACCGATGACCGCTCCACCTGGCTGGTCGTCACCCACTGGAAGGACCAGGAGTCCTTCGACGCCTGGGTGGCGTCGCCGGCGTTCGCCCACGGCCACCGGGGGGCGGGCGCATCCAACGCCGAGGGCCACGCCGTGGCCAGCGGCAGCGAACTGTGGTCCTACGAAGTGGTGGAGCTGCCCCAGCCGGCAGGCTGAGGGGCACCGCGCAGCTGGCGCCGGGCGGCGGTCATGACGGCCGGGTCCACCGAGGCCAGCCCTCGCGCCAACTCCATGGCCTCGGCGTCGACATCATCCACCACCCGATGGACCAGGCCGGCGGCCAAGGCCTCGGTGGCGGAGATG
>DATLUK010000358.1:0-3339 GCA_035533195.1 Acidimicrobiales bacterium
CCGACATCCTGGCCAACCTGGCCCGCTCCACCGACTGGCCCTTCGACGTCTTCCAGGTCGATGACGGCTACCAGCGCGCCATCGGGGACTGGCTCGACACCTCCCCCGCCTTCCCCTCCGGCCTGGAGGCGCTGGCGACCCGAGTGACCGATGCCGGCCACCAGGCCGGCATCTGGCTGGCGCCGTTCCTGGCCGCGCCGGATTCACAGGTCGCCACCCAACATCCCGACTGGCTGGCCCAGCGGCGCCGCACGGATGAGAGCCTCTCGCCCCTCATCGTGTGGCAGAACCCCTCCTGGGGTGGCGGCCGGGGCGGGCTCATGCACTGCCTGGACACGACCAGGCCAGAGGTGACGGCCCACCTGGAAGGAGTGGCACGCGCCATGGTCGAACTCGGCTATCGCTATCTGAAGCTGGACTTCACCTTCGCCCCCTCGGGCGACGGGATCTGGTTCGACCCGTCCCTGACCCCGGCGCAGCGGGTCCGCCGGGGTTACGCCGCCATCCGCCACGGCGCCGGTCCGGACGCTTTCATCCTGGCCTGCGGGGCGCCGCTCTCCCACGTGGTGGGCCTGGTGGACGGAGCTCGCATCGGCCAGGACGTCGCCCCGCGGTGGTCCCTGGACCCGGGCGATGAGGTGGTCCCCGGGTACCTGGCCACCCAGCCCGCCACCCAGATGGCCTGGGCCAGCACCGCCGCCCGGGCCTTCATGCACCGCCGCCTGTGGCTCAACGACCCCGACTGTCTCATGCTGCGGACCAGCGGAACCCTTCTGCGCCCGGAGGCGGCCGCCACCTGGGCCCGGGCCGTCGGCCTGTCCGGAGGCATGGCGCTGGTGTCGGACGACCTAGCCCTCCTGGGCCGGTCGGCCCGGACTCTCCTGGACGAATGCCTGGAACTGGGCCGGGCCAGCGATGCCGCCGCCCGGGCCGGATCCACGCCCGTGGTAAGGAGCCTCCTCGACTCGGCCATACCGACCGACATCGAGGCGGCCGGCCGGCGCCTAGAGGTCGATACCGCCGATGGTTCCTCCCGGCTGACCGGGCCCTGAAAGACCTGGAGGAACGGGGCCTACGGGCGGGATTGCGCCCCGGCCGGGGCAGCATCGGCTGAGGCGGGCGCCGGGGCGGGGGCAGGCACCGTGGCCGCCCTGGCCGGCGCGGTGGCCGCCGCGGGGGCGGGCGCGGTCAGCGCCCGGCGGCGCCGGCTCTGCCAGGCGAACTGGAGGACAACCACACCCACCGCCACCAGCGTGGCCGGCACGGTGTAAGTGTTGAGGAAGCTCAACACGGAGTCGATCTGGCGGGCGAAGGTCTGGCTCAACTGGCGCAGCACCAGGACCATGGTGATGTCCCGGACGGCCGCCAGCAGCAGGAACGGGGCCCAGCCCATCCCCAGGTCCCCGGCCAGGATGCAGACGATGTCGCGCGGTGCCACCAGGACGGCGGGGTACGACCAGCGCCGCACGGCCCGTTCGAACCGGCTCAGCAGCCCCCCGTAGCCTCGGGCGGTCAGCCATTCCTTGGCGTCGTGCCCCAGCCGCCGGCCGATGAAGAAATAGAGACTCTGACCGATCAGGCGACGGGCCAGGGCCACCGGGAACAGGGTGACCAGGCTCACCTTGACGGCCAGGAGAACGGCCTTATCGGTCGGGTCCACGGCCACCAGGAGGAGGGGGTGGTGGGTGGCCAGCCAGGGGGCCATGGCGACCGCCGAGCGGTCGATGACCAAAATGGCTACCAGGAGCACCACCAGGGTCCGACGCAATGATGTCCGCGGCGATAGGCCCGGCTGTGTCGACATGGCTACCACCCTCCCCGGCCGCCAACGATAGCCACAGACCCCCGCTCGAGTCTCGGGCCCGCCGGCTGACGGGCATTGCTGTCCCGGCCGACCGATACTGGGGCGATGCGCACGGGGGGCAGCCGCCGGGGCCGGAGTAACCATTGGGGACCACTGGCCTTCTGTGGCGTGGCCGCCGTCCTGGCCGCCTCCTGCTCGGGCGCGACCACCGGCGCCGCCAAGTCCGTCGGGGTGACGGTGGAGCGGGTGGCCGGAGGCCCGAACGGCACCTACCTGGTACCGGCGGGAGTCCACAAGATCAAACACGTGGTGGTGATCATGCAGGAGAACCGATCCTTCGACTCCTACTTCGGCACCTTTCCGGGGGCCGATGGCCTACCCATGCAGAACGGCCGGCCCTCGGGTTGCATCAACAACCCGGCCACCGGATCCTGCCTGGCGCCTTATGTGGATCACGCCGACGTGAACGGCGGTGGACCCCACTCGGCCGTCAATGCCACCGCGGATATCGACGCCGGAAAGATGGACGGCTTCATCCGCCAGGCCGAGTCGGGCCGCAGGGGATGCCTCGATCCCACCGATCCGGCCTGCACCAACTCCACCCAGCCGGACGTGATGGGCTACCACACCCAGAGCGACATCCCCAACTACTGGACCTACGCCAAAGACTTTGTGCTTCAAGACCACATGTTCGAACCCAACGCGTCCTGGAGCCTGCCTTCCCATCTCTTCCTGGTGTCAGAGTGGTCGGCTTTCTGCACCCAACACGACAACCCGTCGCGTTGCGTCAACGCCCTGCAGACCCGCCCAGCCGAGCGCCCCGTCGGGGTGCCAGCCTTCTACGGTGGCGAGACAGGGGCGGTCAACATGGGCACCAAGGCCGGCCAGCCGATTTACGCCTGGACGGATCTCACCTACCTGCTCTACAAGTCCCACGTCAGCTGGGGCTACTACGTGGTCACCGGCACCGAGCCTGACTGTGAGAACCCGGCGGCCGAGACCTGCTCCCCGGTGAACCAGAGTGCAAACACCCCCGGCATCTGGAACCCGCTGCCCTGGTTCGACACCGTGAAAGCCGACGGCCAGCTGGGCGATATCCAGTCGGTCGATCACTTTTATGCCTCAGCCAAGGCCGGCACCCTGCCGGCGGTGTCGTGGGTGGTCCCGTCCGGAACGGTAAGCGAGCATCCGCCGGCGCCGGTCAGCTACGGCCAGAGCTACGTCACCAGCCTGATCAATGCGGTCATGAACAGCCCGGACTGGGACTCGACCGCCATCTTCCTGGCCTGGGACGACTGGGGTGGCTTCTACGACCACGTGGTGCCACCCAGCGTGGACCAGAACGGGTACGGGCTCCGGGTCCCGGCCCTGGTGATCAGCCCGTACGCCCGGAGCGGCTACATCGACCACCAGACATTGAGCTTCGACGCCTACGACAAGTTCATCGAGGACGATTTCCTCCACGGCCAGCGCCTGGATCCGGCTACCGACGGCCGACCCGACCCTCGGCCCGACGTGCGGGAGGACGAGAAGAT
>DATLUK010000359.1:0-2933 GCA_035533195.1 Acidimicrobiales bacterium
AAGGGGAACTCACCGTTGACGATCATGCGGGCGAAGCGGTCGAAGGTCTCCACGTAGACCCGTTCCAGCTCCCCCTGGCGACGCCCGACAGTGGGGGCCGACTCCCGGGTCATGACGGCCAGCATCCGGTCCCGGCCCCGCACGGGGATGCACTGGAGGCGGACCCGCTCGCCCGTGGCGTGCCTGACCTCCTCCTCCACTACCTGGCCCAGGGCCCAGGACCGCTTGAACACCGGTCGCTCATCGGTGGGGATGGCCCGACCGACCATGTCCTCCCGGTACAGGGTCGGGTTGGTGCTCGGCCGCACCTGGCCGACGGCATGGAACTCGGCCGGATTGCCCGGGTCGTCCGGCACCAGCAGTAGCAGATCGGCAAAGCACAGGTCGGCCAACATCCCCCAGCTGGCCATCAGGGCCTTGACGTGATCGGCCTCCCCGTGAGACATCCAGGCCGGCAGAGCGGCGTCGGCCATCACAGCGGCACCGGCCGGATGCGGCGCCGGTCGAAGCCGGCCAGGGAGTCATAACCGGCCTGCTCCACCAGCACCCGGAGATCCGCGCTGCGGTGAGCCACCAGGCCGGGCCCATGGGTATCCGAGGCGGTGGTGACGGGCACGCCGGCGGCGTGGAAGAGACCCAGCAGGGTCGGGGAGGGATAGGCCTCCTGGGCCGGTTTGCGCCAGCCGGCGGAGGAGACCTCGGCCGCCAGCCCGTTGGCCGCGGCGGCCTCGGCCATTCGGGACTCGAGCTCCAGGCGCAGGCCGGCATCGGCCGGACGGTGCCCGGCCACCTTGGCCAGATCCGGATGGGCGAGTACATCGCAGACCCCGGAACCGGCCAGGTCCTCCAGCGAATCGGTGTAGGCCCGCCAGGCGGCGTCCACTCCCCGCCGGCCCCACTCGGCCATGGAGGTCGGGTCCTCGACGTAGTCGAGCATCCAGATGTCCAACCAGTGCACCGAGCCGAGGAGCACATCAAAGGGATACCCCTCGAGCAGCCGGCCGACCACGTCCATCCTCCCGGGGTAGTGGTCCACCTCCAGGCCCAACCGGATCGGCAAGCCGGCGGCCTTGGCCTCCTCCACCACCCCGACATAGGTGTCCAGATCGGCGCGGCAGTGCTCGTCCCAGTAGGGGCCGATGACGGCGGCCAGGGCGGGGTCAGCGCCCTCCTCGGCCCAGAAGTCCCCCACTGCATCGCGTGCCGAACGGAAGCGGTAGAGGTGCTCGGTCAGAGCGATCTCTCCCACCCCGGAGGCCGCCGCCACCTGGCAGTAGCCGGCCAACTCATCGACCGTGGGTGTGGCATGCGGATCCCCGTGGGGCCACAGGTGCACGTGGTAGTCGATCATCGCCTGAGCGCAGCGACCCGCGCCTTGAAGGGCCGGCCCATCAGGACCAGATGTGCTCAGCCAGGCGCAGCAGGCCGGACAGGTCGGTGATGTCGGTCTCGAAAAAGGGGATGGTGGCCACCACGTCCGGCCGGGCCGACAGTTCGGCCCGCTGCTCGGCCTCGCGCTGGGCCACCACCTGGAAGTTGAGGAAGGAAGAGGCGATCTCACCGAGGACCCGCTCGAGCTGATCGGGCGGACCGACCTTGGCTCCCAACCGGGCGGCCAGGTCCCCGGCGGACTTCTCCATGGTGCCGGCCACCACCGAGGCACCCTCGTCCAACAGGTAGTCGGGCAGGACCCGGTTGAGAATGACCGCCCCCAGGTGGAGCTTGCGCTCGGTCAGGGCCTCGATGAAGAAGTCCGCCTCGGTCAGCGGGGACGCCTCCAAAGTGCTCACCACCATGAAGGTGGTGCGGCGGTCCTGGAGCAGTCGGGACACGCTGCGGGCCCGCTCCACGAAGCCGTCGTACATGCTCTGGAAGAGGATGAAGAACTCGGCGATGTCCTGGAGGAACTGGGTGCCGAGGATCCGGTCGGCCACCTGGTAAAAGGGCTTGGAGGCGAAGTTGACCAGACGCGAGCGGTAAGGGGCGATGAGCCAGCGCAGCAGCCGGCTGGAGAAGAAATCCCCCATTCGCTGGGGCGCCTCCAGGAAGTCGATGGCGTTGCGGGTGGGCGGCGTGTCCACCACGATCAGGTCGTAACTGCCCTCCGAGTGCAACTCGTACAGCCGCTCCATGGCGATGTAGTCGTGGCTCTGAACGAAGCGGCCGGAGATGTTCTGGTAGAGCGGATTGGCCAGGATCTGATCGATGGTGGCCTGATCGGGGCCGTGGGCGCGGACCAGGTCGTCCCATGACTGCTTGGTGTCGAGCATGGCCGCCCACAGTTGGCCCCGGGGCTTGACCCCGGCTGCGCTGAAGGCGGCCGCCGGCACCTGGCTCTCGGTGTTACCGATCCCGGTCAGGCCCAGGGCGTCGGCCAGGCGTCGGGCCGGGTCCACCGTGACCACCAGCACCTTGCCACCGTGGCGGACGGCGGCCATGGCCGCGGCGGCCGCCGCCGTGGTCGTCTTGCCCACCCCGCCCGAGCCGCAGCAGATGACGATCTCCTTGGCCGCCAGCAGCTGGTCCAGGCTGGCCGAGGCGGTGGGAGCCGGGTGGGGACTCACAGGCCCAACTCCGCGCCCAGGGCTTCGGCCGCCTGACGCAGGGCCCGCAGCCCGTGGGCCCGGGCGAACAGGTAGGGCAGGTACAGGAGGGGCACGGAGGGATCGATGCCGGCCCGGAGGCGTTCGAGGTGGCCGGCCCGGGTGCGGCGCATGGTCACGGCCAGCCGGGCCGCGGCCAGGATGGGCCCGGGCGGGCCTCCGGCCATCTCCTCCAACTGGTCGGCCACGGCCGGCTCACACAGCCGGTCGAAGATCTCCTCTTCGCCCGTGGTGAACAGTTCGGGTAGGACCCGGTTGACGATGATGGAGGCCAGATCGACCGTCGTCTCCTTGGCCACCCGGCCGGCCAGGTCGATGGTTTCCGACACC
>DATLUK010000360.1:0-5659 GCA_035533195.1 Acidimicrobiales bacterium
GGGGAGTGCAGCGGTGGCGTGGATGCGGATGATGGGGATCGACTCGGTGGAGTACCACCGCCAGACGGTGCTCGGCCGTGACGACGACCATCCCGGCGCGGCACTGGCCTACTACGCCTCCCGGGGCGAGACGCCCCTCGTGTGGGGTGGCGCCGGCGCCGAGCTGCTCGGCCTGTCCGGTCCCGTTACCGACGAGGCCTACTCCGCCATCTTCGGCCCCGGGGGCGCGCTCGACCCCACCACCTGGGATCGCCTGGTGGCCACCCGCCGGCCGGGCATGGAACTGGTGGTGGCCACCCACAAGTCCGTGGCCGAGCTGGGCGTCATCGGCCGGGCCGAGGACATGCATCTCATCATGGACGCCGAACGCGACGCCACCCTGGGCTATCTGGATTCGGTCACCCAGGCCCGGGGCGGGAGAAGGGGAGTGGCCGCTACGCCTTCTCCTACCTATGGCCTGGTCTACGCCACCACCCGCCACGCCACCTCCCGGGCCGGGGATCCCGCCCCGCATGACCATGTGCTCCTCGCCAATGTGCTCGCCATGGCCGACGCCAAAGGCGGCTGGAAGGCGGCGGACACCACGGCTTGGCGCACCCACCTCCACGCCGCCACCACCATCGGCCGGCTGGCCAGCGCCCGGGTGGCGGTGGAGCTGGGCTATGCCATCGAGGCCGACAACGGGCCGTCGGGTCGTCTCGGACACTGGCGAATCACCGGCATCCCCGTCGAGGTCTGTGACTGGCACTCCAAGCGCTCGGCCCAGATCGAAGAAGAGCTGGAGCGCAGCGGGCATTCCTCCTACCGGGCCCGGGGCATCGCGGCCCGGGCCTCCCGGGAGCACAAGCGACACGAGCCCATCGCCGATCTGATGTCACTGTGGCGCTCCGAGCTGGCAGAGGCCGGCTGGCCCCTGGAACGAGTGGTCGAGAACCTGGGCCTGGCGAATGAGGCGGCCAGGATCCCCCAGCGCCTGGGCCATGGCGCCGAGGCGGCTCTGGCCGAAGAGGTGCTGGCTCCCGACGGCGCACTGGCCCGGGCCAAGGTCTTCTCCCGCCGGGACCTGATCGTGGCCACCGGTCCCAAGCTCTTCGGCCAGGACATGGCCGAGGCGACCAGGGTCATCGACCGGGTGCTGGGCGATGCCGAGGTGATCCCGCTCATCGCCGTGGCCGGGGCGCGGGAGCGGGTCTACGCCCTGGCCTCGGTCATTGCCGCCGAGGTGGGCATCGCCAAAGCGGTGGAGCTGGGAGCCACCGCCACCGATCGCACCCGCATCCCGTCCATCGGAGACGCCGTGGCCACCGTGGAGGCCCGGCGGGGCTATCGCCTCTCCAGGGAACAGCTGCGTCTCGTCTCGGCCATCGCCCGGGACGGCCACGGTCTGGACGCGGTGATCGGGGTGGCCGGTTCCGGGAAAACGACTGCCCTCGAAGCTCTAGCCCTGTCCTGGACCCAGGCCGGCTACCGGGTGTTGGGCACGGCCACCTCCGGCCAGGCGGCCCGCAACCTGGGCACCGAGGCCAACATCGACGCCCACACTGTGGCCTCCCTCACCCGTTCCCTGGAGAAGGGTCGGATCACCCTCGGCCCGACGGACATGGTCATCCTCGATGAAGCCGGGATGACCGAGGACGCCGACCTGCTCAAGTTGTTGAACGCGGCGGGGACGGCCAAGGCCCACGTGGTGATGGTCGGTGATCCCCACCAGCTCTCCGCCGTGGGCCCCGGCGGGGCCATGGAGGCGGTCTCGGCCCGCCATCCCGGCGTGCACACCCTCTCCGAGAACCGCCGCCAGTCCGACGAATCCGAGCGGGCAGCGCTCGCCGAGCTGCGCCACGGCGAGGTCGAAGCCGCGGTCGAGTTCTACGCCGGTGCCGGGCGCATCCGGACCGAGGCGGACCGCCACGCCGCCATGGAGGCGGCGGTGGACGCCTACCTGGGGGACCTGGCCGCCGGGCGCCACGCCTTGCTCCTGGCCTGGCGGCGTGACCATGTGGCCGAAATGAACGCCCTGGCCCGCCAGGCACTCCAGGACACTGGGCGCCTCCCCCGGGTGGAGATGACCGCCCCCGGCGGCGCCCGTTACGCCCTGGACGACCGGGTGGTCTTCACCGCCCCCAACCACGACGCCGGGGTGGTCACCTCCCAGACCGCCACCGTGTTCCTCACCGACTCCGCCGGCTCGGAGCCGGCCCTCATCCTCGAGCTGGAGGGAGGACGCCGGGTCCGCCTGGAGGGAGAGGCCATCGACGCCGCCCATCTGTCCCATGCCTATGCCATGACGGCTCATCGGGCTCAGGGCGCCACGGTGGAGACCGCCCACGTGCTGGCCGATGGGGGCGGACGAGAGCTGGGTTATGTGGCCATGAGCCGGGCCCGGGAGGAGACCCACGTCTACGTGGTGGCCGACGACGCCGACCAGGCCAAAGAGGACCTGGTGCGGGACTGGAGCTCCTCCCGGCGGGTGCGCTGGGCCATCGACACCGGCTGGCCCGACCAGGCCATCGAACAAGGCGAGGTGGCCCTATCCCACATATATCCGGGGCTGGGCCGGGCGGCGGCCCGAGCCGAGGTCGAGGCTCTGGCCGCCGTCGTGCCCCCGGGCGTGGCTGCCGAGGACTTCGACCAGGCCGGGCGCCGCATCAAAGAGCTCGGCTGGGCTCAGGAGGCCCTGGCCAAGGGGGAGGGCCTCTGGGCGGACCCGGAGCTGGAGCAGGCGGCCGAGGAGGCCCGCCAGGCCCAGCAGGGCGTCTACGCCGCCAACCAACGGGTGCAGCGGGCTCAGCCTGGGCTCCGCCGCGCCTGGGCGCGCCACCAGGCCGAGCTTGCCGACCAGAGACTCAGCGAGGCCACCGAGGTGCTGGAGGCCACCGCCGCACCGCACCGGGCCGCCATCGGGGCCGAGCTGGCAGCGGCCGAGGCGACCCTGGCCCAACTACAGGAACAAGGCGCGGCACGGGTGGCCTTCGACCGGACCCATCCCGGGGCGGCCCGTCGGCTCTCCTCTCTGGACTACGACGCCGGCCGGAGCATCCGGGCCGTGCGCCGGGAGGCTCCCGAGACGGCGCTGGGGGCGGTGGAGACCGTGGGCTCGCCTTCTATGGCCGAGGTGAAGTCCGAGTTCTTCGAGCTCCGGCCGGGCTCGGCTCGCTACCTGGAGGAAGTGAGGGAGGCCGCGGTGCGTCAGGCAACGCCCAGGCCCGAACCCGTCCTGGAACCCCCGGCGCTGAGGATCGCAGGGCCGAGGCTCGAACTGTGAGCGCAGCGGTGTTGGTGCGTCGACCATGCCGGCCGGCGATCTACAGGGGAGGTCCGCGGGCGGGAATCCGCGGGCCCGAAAGGCGACCCATATCGAGCATTTTGCGCAGGGCAGCTGCCTGAGCAGGGTCCACCAGGAGTGAGCGACTCGGTGCTATCGACCGAGGTGCCTTCGTCGAGAACCGGGGCTGATGACGCCCGGGATATTGCGCCGTCGTTACGTGCGGTCGAGTTCAAAGCCGTCGGCTCCGGCCGGCCGCGCGGACATGGCCGGCGACGGATGCCGGAGCCAACCTGGGTCTCAATCAGCGGTCTGAATCGGCCTGCTGACGGCTGGCATCCGCTGAGCGGTATCTGACAACCCACGTGCGCGCCCGGAGGTCGCTGGACCATGGTCGGCCCTCGGGTCCCGGGCCGCCCGCGTCGCGATCGAAGCTCACTGTAGGTGATCTGGTCTAGCCTCTGGGTGATATGCGGTAAGGGGGGCAATATGGCGACAAGCCCGGATTGGCGAGGCGCAGGACCCAGTTGGGGTGCCGTGGTGATCTCTACGAGAAGGACTGGCTAGTTGCGACGCTGGGCCGACCTGCCGCTGCGCACCAAGGGCCTGGCTGTCATATCGGTCCCCCTGGTCGCTCTGCTCCTGGCCGGTGCCGCCTTCGCCGTGCTCCAGGTCCAAGACCAGAACGCCCGGAACTGGGTCGACCACACCTTCTTGGTGCGCCGCCAGCTCGACACGGTCAGCCTGGATGGGTTGAACGCCGAGACCGGAACCCGGGGATACCTCCTGACCGGTCGGGCGGACTTCCTCCAGCCCTACAACACCGCCCGCCTGGCCGAACCCCGAGATGCGGCCGGCCTGGCCCGCCTGGTGGCCGACAACCCCTCTGAGGAGGCGCGGGCCCGCCGGGTCGAGGCGCTGGTGTCAACCCAGCTGGGCTACCTGCAGACGCTGGTGGCCTCGCCCCCGCCCGGCGCGCTCTCTTCGAGCGAGATCGGTCTCCTCGCCCAGGCCAAGACCTCCATGGACGCCCTCCGCGCCGAGCTGGCCCAGATGCACCACACCGAGGCGGGGCTTCTGGCCGCCCGCCGGGCCCAGGAGAATCGGCTGACCTTCTGGCTCAACACGGCGCTGGGCGTGATAGTCGGCGCCGGGTTGCTGGGCGGGCTGGCGGCGGCTCTCATCCTTGGCATAGGGGTGGCCCGGCGCGTCGAGGCGCTGCGGGACAACGCCGAGCGCCTCCAGGACGAAGAGCCCCTCACCGGCCTACCCGGAGGCGCTGATGAGGTGGGACTTCTGGGCCGCGCCTTGGGGACGGCCAGTGAGCTTCTGGCCGAGCGGACCCGGCGCTTGCGCCAGGCCGAGGCCTTCCTCGATCACCTGATCACCGCCAGTCCCGTGGTGGTCCTTCGCTCCCGCCTGGAGGACCGAGCCAACTCCTATGTGAGCGACAACGTGGGGAGGATCTTCGGCTACCAGCCCGGGGAGGTGATGGCCGAGCCGGGGTTCTTCCGCGCCAGGGTCCATCCTGATGACCGCGCTGGGCTGGCCGAGGCCGCGCAGGCGGCCAGGGGAGCCGGCCAGGCCGAGTGCGACTTCCGCCTCCGCCACGCCAGCGGAGACCACTGCTGGGTCCATGGCCTGATCCGCATCGAAGAGGGGGATGGGGGCCGCCCCGAGACCCTTCTCGTCTATCTGACCGACGTGACCGAGCGGCGCCGGATGGAGGAGGAACTGGTGGCCGCCCACGCCCAGGCCCTGGAGGCCTCCAGGCTCAAGTCCGAGTTCGTGGCCAACATGAGCCACGAGATCCGCACCCCCCTCAACGGGGTGATCGGGATGACCGGACTGTTGCTCGACACCGAGTTGAGCCCTGAGCAGCGGGACTACGCCGAGACGGCCCGGTCCTCGGGCGAGGCGCTGCTCGGGGTCATCAACGACATCTTGGACTTCTCCAAGATCGAGGCCGGGCGGATGGACCTGGAGGTGGTCGACTTCGATCTGCGGTCGGCGGTGGAAGAATCCTTGGAGCTACTGGCCGAGCGGGCCCACGCCAAGGGCCTGGAGCTGGCGACCCTCATCCGCCCCGACGTGCCCCTCGATGTGCGCGGCGATCCGGGCCGGCTGCGCCAGATCCTCATCAATCAGGTCGGCAACGCCGTCAAGTTCACCGAGGCCGGCGAGGTGGTGATCCGGGTTGGCCTGGCCGACCCGGACCCCGAGGGCGGAGCGGCGCTGCGCTTCGAGGTCACCGATACCGGAATCGGCGTGGGCCCCGAAGAGGCCGCCCGGTTGTTCCAGAGCTTCACCCAGGCCGACGCCTCCACCACCCGCCGCTTCGGGGGCACGGGCCTGGGTCTGGCCATATGCCGCCAGCTGGTGGAGCTAATGGGGGGC
>DATLUK010000361.1:0-3048 GCA_035533195.1 Acidimicrobiales bacterium
ATGATCGACGCCGTCTTCTCCCGGGCCCGGGAGCTCTGCTTGTGACGGCGGGCACCCGGGTGCTTCGCACCACGCCCGCCGTTGTGCCCGGGGGCCCAACCCCGGGCCCTAGCGGGCTCTAGGAGGCGGAGCTCAGCCGACGGGCATCGCCTTGGGCGGCATCATCCGCGGCTCGGGCACCGCCGTCTCCGGCCAGCGGTTTCGGCTGACCCGGGCCAGGCGGTGCATGAGGGCCACCGCGCCGGGGTCCTCATCGGCTGGACGGGTCTCGATGACCCCGTCGGCCAGCATCCCGTCCATGACCTCCCGGCCCCGGTCGGTGCGCACCACCGTGAGGGTCCAGTCGTTGAAGGCGCCGATGCCGCCGGTGGAGATGTCGGCGTGCTCGGCGGCGAAGTCGGGGCAGGACTTGCACCCCTCCCGGGTCCAGGCGTGGCATTCCTTGAGGGGGATCTCGTGGTAGTCCCCGTTGCGCATCCAGATCTGGAACACGCCCTTGATGTTCATCTTCACCATGTCCTGGCGGGCCAGTCCGTACTTGGCCTCGAACAACTCGGTGAAGATGGCGTCGTCGAAGGTCTTCGAGCACAACAGCCCGATGGTCAAGGTGAAGCGGCGGGCCACCTTGCCGGCCTTACGGGCCTGCATGGTGGGAGGCGCCGAGGCCATGCAGCTCATGCCCACCATGGCCAGCTTTTCGGCGCCGGATTCGATGGCCTCGCGGTAGGCCAGGGTGTTGGCCGAGTAGGTGTAGCGGCTGCCGGCGGCGGCCAGGATCTCTTCCCGGGTGCGGGCCACCCCGGGCTTGGCCTTCCAGGTCGAGCCGTCGCCCTCCAAGTAGGAGACCAGGGCGGCGTCGATCACCTCGTGCTCCAGGGACCACAACAGGATGGCCGAGACCAGGCCACCGTCCTGACCATGCTCGTGGATCTCGGGGTCGGTGGCCCGGACCAGGAGAACGTCCTTGGTCACTCCGGCTACCTCCTCGACCTCCCGGGGGCGGCCGAAGAGGTAGGTGTCGATTTCGGTCTCCCAGCTGCGGAAGCGGGGGCAGGCCCGGGTGCAGAGGGTGCAGCCCTTGTCCCCATGGGTGCAGTCCTCCCGGCCTCCCATGTCATCGATGTGCCAGGGCCTGTAGCGGCCCCCGGCGTCGTCGTACTCGAGCACGTCGTAAGGACAGGCGATGACGCAGGCGGCGCATCCGGTGCACAGGCCGGAGGTGACCACCTCGCGGAACAGGTGGGCCCAGTGGGGTTTTTCAGGGGGCATCGGCCTCACACTAACTACCGGTAGGGTCGATCGGGTGCCTGAGTTGGTGGAGGTGGAGGCCTACCGCCGGCTGGCCGAGGGGGCACTGGGTCGGCGCATCGCCAGGGTGGAAGCTCCCGACGCCTGGTACCTGAAGGGCGGGTTGACGGGGGCGGTGCTCGACTCCGCCCTGCCCGGTCTCAAGCTCACGGCGGCACGGCGGAGGGGCAAGCTGCTGGTCCTCGACACCGCCCGCCCCCGGTCCTCCGGCGCCGGGCCGAGCCTGGGCCTGCGCTTCGGGATGACCGGCCGGCTGGTGCTCGACGGGAGGGCGGGAGTCGAAGAGTTGATCTACTCGTCCCGCCGGGCCGAGCCGGCCTGGGAGCGTTTCGCCCTGATCTTCACCGACCAGAGCCGGCTGGTCATGTCCGATCCGCGCCGGTTGGGCGGAGTGATCCTCGAGCCGGAAGAGGAACGGCTGGGGCCGGACGCGGCTCAGTTGACCTTGGCCGAGCTCCGCTCGGCCGTGAGTGGCTCACGGGTGGCCCTCAAGGCACGACTGCTCGACCAGTCCCGGGTGGCCGGGATCGGCAACCTGCTGGCCGACGAGATGCTGTGGCGGGCCGGTCTGTCACCGGAGCGGGAGGCCGGTTCCCTCGATGGGGCCGAGCTGCGCCGGCTGCACCGACACCTGCTCTCGACGGTCGAGCAGCTCTCGGGCCGGGGCGGGTCCCACACCGGGGACCTGATGACGGCCCGCCGTCCCGGGGCGGTGTGCCCCAAGGACGGTCGGGAGCTCCGGCGGGCCACCATCGGCGGCCGGACTACGTGGTGGTGTCCGGCCCACCAGCATTGAGGGGCACCAGCGGCTCGGCCGCGTCGGGTGGCTCCGACCGCTTCCGGAGGAGGAGCCAGGCCATGGTCCCCCAGCCGGCCACGGCCAGCACGATGGCGGTTACCTCCACGGCGTCCCATAGCCGAGGCCGGGCCAGCCAGAAGAACTCGTCGGTGAAGCGGACGATGCCCCACAGCCCGGCAAAGGCGGCCAGCACCACTCCGGTCGGCTTCCTCCCGGTGCGCTCCTCGATGTAGCGCAGGATGGCCCAGATGGCCAGGCACTCGGCTGCCTGGAATAGGGGGACGGGTATCTCCCGCACCGTCACGCCGTTGGCCATGCATCCGTACTTACCGATGGTGCAGGCGTAGCGCAGGCCGTACCAGCCGGCGGTCGGGTGGCCGCCGCCGTCGATCATCAGCTGGGGCCCGAGCATGCGGCCCATGGTCCAGGCCGCCATGAGCACCGGGGCGGCGATGTCCAGGCCGGCCATGGTGCCCAGCTCGGGCAGGTACTTCCGCTTGAACCAGATACCGGTGGGAACCCCGAGGAGGAGGCCCCCGAAGGAGGAGAGGCCGCCGTGCCAGACGGCCAGAATCCCGGCCGGATCGGACTTGTAATAGGACAGGTTGGCGACCACGTGGACAGCCCGGGCCCCGATGATGGAGGCGGCCACCACCCAGAGGAAGGCCCGGTTCAGCCACTCCGAGGGAACCCCGACGGCGTCGAAGCGCCGACGCATGTACCAGAGCGAGAACCAGAAGGTCAGGGCCAGGCCGATCCCGTAGGTATGGACCTGGAGCGGCCCGAGATGGAACACCACGGGGATGGGCCTCAAGGGACTGAATCCTATTGTTGGCCCATGCCCGACCCGTACGTCACCCTCGAGCGCCGGGCCGACGGCGTGACCGTCGTCCGCCTGGACCGGCCCAAGATGAACGCCCTCTCCTCGGAGCTGCTGGGCC
>DATLUK010000362.1:0-15578 GCA_035533195.1 Acidimicrobiales bacterium
CTTTGTAGAGGTGGCCGGGGAGAAGATGTCCAAGTCCCTCGGCAACTTCATCTCCCTCACCGACCTTTTGGCCCGGGAGGACAGCCGGGCCTACCGCATGCTGGTGCTGCAGGCCCACTATCGGTCTCCGGTGGAGGTCACCCCCGACACCATCGCCCGGGCCAGTTCCACCTTGGAGCGCCTGGATGTCTTCGCCGGCCGATTTCCGGCAGCCTTCGACCGGGTCCGACCGACACCGCCGGCTGAGGCCGCCCGCGCGCCGGCCGGCGGAGCCGACTCCCCTGGTTTGGACTTGTTCCGGTCCGCCATGGACGATGACCTGGACACCCCCCGGGCCATGGCCATTGTGTCCGACACCCTCAGGCAGGCCAACGCCGCCGCCGATGCAGGTCGGTCGGACGAGGCCGAAGCCCTGGCCTCGGCGGTGGCGGACATGACCGGAGCCCTCGGCCTTTTCCTCCGCGGGTCGGGCTCAGGCGGGAGGGTACCCGCTGAGGTGATTGATCTGGTAGCCGGCCTGGACACGGCCCGGGCCCGGCGGGACTTCCCCGCCGCCGACGGCATCCGGGCCGAATTGACCGCCCAGGGATGGCTGGTCGAAACCGGGCCGGAGGGCAGCCGGGTGCGCCGCCGGCGGGACTGACTGCCGGCCGGGGCCGCCGGCGGGACTCACCCCGGGCCGGGGCCGGAAACCGTGGCGGGCGGGCCGCTACGGAAGGCGGATGGAGATGTTGCCCGTGCCTGAAACGATGGCGGAGCTGCCTTGGGCCGCCGGCACGGTGGTCGAGGTGGTGCCGGTGCCCGGAGCAGTGGAACTGACCGAGGCCGATGGGGTCGAGGACGACGAAGGCGGGTTGGAGGGCGGAGGGCTCCCGGCCGACTGGCTGGTGGCCGGGGTGGCGGCCGCCGCCCCGGTCGATGATCCGGTGCCTTGACCGGCTCCAAGCCGGACCACGATCGGAGCCGGAGCCAGGTCGATCTGGGTGGACAACTCCAGGGTCGGAGCCACAGGGGGGACCGTGCCCGGGGCCGGTGAGGAGCCTCCGCCCGGGCCGCCCGGCGTGGGAGAGCCCCCGAGACCGGAGTTCCCCCCCGGGCCGGTGGTCTGGCCCGGTGTGCCGGTCGTGATCGCGTTCGGCAGGCCGGCCAGGGCCAGAGGCAGGGCCGGCGCCGCCGGCTGGGCGGCCGCCTGGTCCTCGGCCAGGATGACCGGCCGGGAGCCGATCGGCGGCCCGGCCAGCCGGTGAGGGGTTGCCCCGGCCAGCCCGCCGTTGGGATGACCGAGGATGCCGAGGGCGATGATGCCCAGCCCGAGTAGGCCGACGCTGACGCCCGTCAGAGGCCGCTCCGCCGCCCGCCAGGCGGCATCGGCGTGAACCCGATAGAGCCCATCGAAGGCGGAGCCGTCCCGTGCGGCGGCGGCACGGGCCAGGTCGAGGTCCCCGCTACCCTGGCTTTCCGACACCTTCTGGGCCATGCTCTGCCGCCTCCTTCCCCAGGGAACCTTCCCCCAAGGTTAGGTTCGTCATACTGGGAAGGATCCCTCCCTCGGGCGGCCTCGGCCCCCATTCGTGACAGCTAATTCTCCCACGTTCAGGGCGAAATGAGGAGGCCGGGGGCAAATATTCCTTAGCGCCGGCCCATCCGACGCTGGGCGGTCATGGTGGCGGACGCACGCCCGGTCCGGTTACCGTTGGGTAACTACCAACTTCCGTACGACGAGGTGCGACCGTGCCTGACTTCTCCCTCTCCCTCAACGAGGACCAGATCCAGATCCAGAAGTGGGTCCACGACTTCGCCGAGAACGTGGTCCGCCCGGCCGCCCATGAATGGGACGAGCGGGAGGAGACCCCCTGGCCGATCATCCAGGAGGCGGCCAAGGTCGGCATCTACTCCTTCGACTTCGTGGCCCAGGCCTTTGTCGGGGACCCGACCGGGCTGATGATGTGCATCGTCAACGAGGAGATGTCCTGGGGCGACGCCGGCATCGCCCTGGCCATCTTCGGCTCGACCCTGGGGGTGGCCGGCATCTTCGGCAACGGAACCCCCGAACAGGTCGCGGAGTGGGCGCCGCAGTGCTTCGGGACGCCCGATGACATCAAGCTGGCCGCCTTCTGCGTGTCCGAGGCCGACGCCGGCTCCGACGTCTCCTCGCTCCGGACCAGGGCCGTGTACGACGAGGCCAAAGACGAGTGGGTCCTCAACGGCACCAAGACCTGGATAACCAATGGCGGCATAGCCGACATCCATGTGGTGGTGGCATCTGTCGAGCCCGGCCTCGGCTCCCGGGGCCAGGCCAGCTTCATCGTGCCTCCCAAGACCAAGGGCCTCTCCCTTGGCCAGAAGTTCAAGAAGATGGGTATCCGCGCCTCCCACACCGGCGAAGTCGTCCTCGACGATGTACGGATCCCCGGCCACTGCCTGCTGGGTGGCAAGGAGAAGCTGGATGCGCGCATCGCCCGGGCCAGGGAGGGCCAGTCCTCCTCGACGCAGGCGGCCATGTCCACCTTCGAAGCATCCCGGCCCATAGTCGGCGCCCAGGCCGTAGGGATCGCCCGGGCCGCCCACGAGTACGCCCTGGACTACGCCAAGGAGCGCAAGCAGTTCGGGAGGGCAATCATCGAAAACCAGGCCATCGCCTTCAAGCTGGCCGACATGAAGATGCACACCGACGCCGCCCGCCTGCTCGTGTACCGGGCCGCCTGGATGGCCGGCACCGGCCAGAAGTTCACCTCGGGCGAGGGGTCCATGTCGAAGCTGTTTGCCGGGGAGACGGCCGTGTGGGTCACCGAGCAGGCCATCCAGATCCTCGGCGGCTACGGCTACGTCCGGGAGAATCCAGTTGAGCGCTGGCACCGCGACTCGAAGATTTACACCATCTTCGAAGGCACCTCCGAGATCCAGCGCCTGATCATCAGCCGGGCCATGTCCGGAGTGCACATCAATTAGGGCACGGTCGTGGTGGTTCGGCCGGCCCCCGGCCAGCCGGTCGTTTCAAGCCGCACTCGGCGGCAAGTAAGCGCCATCCAGCGGACTGTAGATCGCAAAGCTCCGTTGGGATTCCTCGGCCCGTTGAATAGCTGGCAGGAAACGACGGGAGGCTGCGTTCAGAACGCTATGGGCGCACCTCGTAGTAGAGGTTGGCGGGCTCGTCTATGTCGTGCATGCGGAAACGGCTGAAGCCGGCAGCGGCGCACATCTGTTCGAGCAGCTCGGGATGTAGACCGAGTGTGCCGAGCCCAGCGCCACCCGGCTCGGACAGAGCCGATGACATGCAGCTGGCGATGGAGAAGCCGTACATCATCGCCGCCATTGGGTTGGCGAGGTTGTCCCTGGGCTTGGGCGCGCTGCGGATGTCCTTGATCAGCCAGGTTCCCTCGGGCGTGAGGGAGCGACGGATGGCGTCGATCGTGTCGCTCGGCCTGGTCATGTCATGGAGGCAGTCCAGGGTCAACACCAGGCCGAAGGTTGGCTCGTCGGGAAGCTCGGCCCCGCTGGCGTGGTGAAGGGTGACGTTATCGAGCCCGGCGTCCGCCACTAGCCGGCGGGCTCGTTCGATGGCATGGCGGGAGATGTCGTATCCGTGGACGCGAGCGCGGGGGAAGCGCTGGGCAATTGCGACGACGGCCACACCAGCACCGCAACCGACGTCTGCCACGACGCCCCCAGCCTCGAGCTTTTCGACCACGCCGTCGAGCGCGGGCAGGATGCGGGGAACCAGGGCCAGGCGGGTCCAGGGACCGAGCATGCGCTCGGTGCGGTGCACCCCTGCCGGTCCTTGCCGGTCATAGGGCAGGCCCAGGCCGGTACGGAAAGCGCCGGCCAGGTCGTCCACGAAGTCTGCAGCGGCGGGCGCGCCGAAGGCACCGGCGGCGAAGAACAAGGAGTTCTCCTCATCGGCTAGGACGGCCGCGGCCGCGTCGGTGAGCTCGAAGCGGTCCTCGTCATCCCACTTGAGGAGCCCGGCGGCGGCTTGGCCGCGGAGCCATTCGACCACCCACCGGTCATGTAGCCCGGTTCTGGACGCCACGTCCTCGGCGGTAAGGGGCCCCGCTCCCGATAGGGCCCGGTAGAGGCCGAGGCGGTCCCCGAGGTGGATGAGCAGGGACACCATCTCACCCTGTTTGTAAGTCCAGACCTGGAGGGCGACCAGGCCGATCTCTTCGCGGCTCGGGCCGGCCGAGGAAGGCGTGCTGCTGGTCACGGTGTTCATGGACGAAACGCTAACCGAATGTCAGTAGGGGCGGTCCCCGCTGACGGTGATGCGGCGCATGCGGCGGCGCTGTCCCCGGTAGTCATAGAGGGCGTAGTGCTGGACGCTGCGGTTGTCCCACATGGCCACCGAGCCGGCCTCCCAGCGGAACCGGCAGGTGAAGGCCTCCCTGGTGGCGTGGGCGAACAGGAAGCCGAGCAGCGCGGCGGACTCATCCGGGCGCATGCCCTCGATGCCGATGGTGAAGGCCCGGTTGACATACAGGCCTTTGTGTCCCGTCTCGGGGTGGGTGCGCACCACCGGATGGCGCACCACCCGCTCAGCGCCCTCGGCGTTCTTGGTCCGCATGGCCTGCGAGCGCGTCGAGTAACCGCCGGCCGAGTACTGCGGCCCGGCGGAGTGGAGGCCCACCAGGCCGTCCAACAGCTTCTTCATCGTTTCCGATTGCTGCAGGCGGGTTGCGTCCCGGCCCGGGCGGCGGGGCTATCTGGGCTCCAGGCCCTCCAGCATGCGGTCGCACAAGGCGATGAACCGCCCATCCAGCTGGGTGACCGGCACTGCCAACTCGGCGGCGAAGCGATCCCGGTAGAGCACGTAGCCGTAGGCCAAGGAGACCAGGCCCACGTGCAGAGCGTCGAGGTCCAGGTCCTCGAGGTTTCCCTCCCCGACGTCACGGCGCAGCGCGGCGAGTGTCCCCTCCCGCAGGGGCATGGTGCGGATGGGGTCCCCGTCCTGGACCAGGAGCGTCACCAGCCGCACGGCCTGACGGTGACGGATCATGGTCCGGAAAAAGTGGCCGAAGCGTTCCCGGAAGGGGAGGTCTGAGCTCTCCCTCACCTCCGTGAAGCGCCGGTGGGAGTCGGATCGCAAGGCGGCTCGCAAGAGGCCCTGGCGGGATCCGAAGTACTGGTAGACGAGGCCCCGGTTCACTCCGGCCTCGGCGGCCACCTCGGCCAGGTTGAGGCCCGAGAGCACCCCGTCCCGCTCGAGCAGGCGCAGGGCCGCCTCTTCCAGGGCGGACTCGGTGGCGGGGCGGTCCCGACGCGAGACGTCGGATCGTTCCTGGGCCATGGGCTGATGATCCCACAGGAGTGCAACTGAGGTCTCTGACGGAGGGCCTTTACAGGCCGGTCGGCCGTTGATAGCGTTTCGCTAGAAGCGGAGGGGGATCGAATGACGACAACGGCTGGTACCGCGCTGCAGAGCCGCAGGCTCACCGGATCCATAGGGATCGAGTTCAAAGGCGTGGACCTGGCCCAACTCGATGACGACGGCTTCGCCACGATCAAGGCGGCTCTGCTGGAACACGGCGTGGTCGTCGTACGCGATCAGGACCTCACTGCCTCGGAGCACAAGGCCTTCGGGGAGCGCTTCGGTCCTCTCCATACCCATCCCGCCGCCCCCGGGGTCGAGGGCCACCCGGAGATCCTGCTGCTGGAGAACCACGGTAAGTCCCGGTCCATCACCGAGGTCTGGCATTCCGATGTGACCTGTGAGGCCCGCCCGCCCTCGGTCTCCATTCTGCATTCCCGCGTACTGCCCGCCTATGGCGGGGACACCATGTGGGCCAATCAGTACCTGGCCTATGACCGCCTGTCCGAGGGGATGAAGGCCATGCTCGAGGGCATGAGGGCCGTGCACGCCGCCTTCAACCTCGAGTCGGTGCATCCGGTGATCCGCACCCACCCCGAGACGGGTCGCAAGGCTCTCTTCGTCAACGCCGGGTTCACCCGCCGCTTCGAGGACATGAGCCCGGAGGAGAGCAGGCCCCTGCTCGACCTGCTCGTCCGCCATGCCAGCAATCCGGACCTGTGCTACCGCCACCAGTGGACCGAGGGCGATCTGGTGATGTGGGACAACCGGGGCGTGATGCACTTCGCTGTCCACGACTATGACGAGCAGGTGCGGGTGATGCACCGGGTGACGGTCCAGGGGGACGAGCCTCGCTGAAGGATGGGGCGCCCGCCGGTAGTACTCGGCCGGCCGGGAACGCCGACCGCCCCTACCCTTCGGCCGGCACGGCTGCTTGCTCGCGAGCCCGCTCACTGGCCGTGAGCGGGAGCATCTCGATACGGTGTCCGTCCGGGTCGGGGATGAACACCGAGTTGCGCGGCGTCCTCTCGGAAGCGTCGATGCCTGCCTCCGATAGCCCGGCCACGACGGCGTCGAGATCCACGGCGGCCACGTTGAGGGCCATGTGGTTCATCTCCTGGCCGGCATGGACATCCTGACCAGCCGTCTCGAACAGGTCCAGGCCCTGCACGCCACAGCGCAGGAAGCTGGCCCTCATTCCCGGCGGACCACCCGAGATGCTGCGGTCCTCGAAGCCGAGAAGCTCGATGTAGAAGGTCCTGGAAAGCTCGAGGTCGGTCACGTGCAGCACAACGTGGTGGATGCCCGTCACTTTGAGGTTCGAAGCACTCATCGACGCCCCCTATCGTCAACCGCCGACCGGGGCCATCCTAGGGCGCTAGCCACGAGGGGCTGAGCTATCGAGGCGCCCTCTGAGCTCTAAGTACACCTCGGGGCCCACAATCGCAGTTAGTTCCTCTTCCATCGACTCGACTACCGGCCTGTCGCCTACGTAGGCAAGCGTGCCTTCCGTGCAGCACCACGCCATCGCTTCGCCCTCATCGCCCCAGTCGGCTCTCGTCCATCCCCGAACCGTGGCCACTTCGGCCCCGTCGGTCCCCAGCTCCCAGTCAACCTTGATCGGGAGCTGCCAACACACCGACGGCTTCCAGTCGACAGGCGACTCTCCGCAGGCAAGCGCGGCCAAATGCAGTGCGCAACCGGCACCACCGGGGAACTCTGCCCGGTTGAGGAGGATGCATGCCCCGTCCACCACCCGCGTGCTGCTTCGGCTCGCGTCAGCGAAGACGCCGCCTTCGGCAGCGTCGGCGTGGTACTCGAAGCGTGTTGGGTCCAACGTGGCAGCCAACGCGCCGATCAGGCGTGCCTCGTCCTCGCCATCGAGGTCGGCACCCATCGAACAACAGCCGTGGCCAAGCTCGGCCGCTGGTTGCGGAAGGATCCCCAGACACCCGCGACCCCAGATACAGGTCCAGCTCGACGTAAGGAACGAGCGGTCGAAACGCCAGCTGGTGCTGCCGTCGCTGATCTCGATGTCCGAAGCGCTCACCACCCCGCAGCCTAATGTGATGGTGTGGGGACGCCGCCTCGGCCTTACTCGCCGCGGAGGAAGAGGCAAAGGGGGTGGCCAGCGGGGTCGAGCATGATGCGGATGCGCTCGCGATTACGGTCGGGCGGCTGCCACGGGGCTTCGGTGCCGCCGGCCTCCAATGCTGTGGCGACGGCCGCTTCGAGATCGTCGACCTGTACCTCGAAGTGGAGCATCTTCGCCAACTCGCCTGGCTTCTCGGGCCATGTTGGCGGCCGATACTGGGGATCGCCCTGGATGTTTATATGAACGCCGCCTTGGGGGTTGAACAACTGCGCCCATCGTCCCCCCTGGCCGAGGTCGCGGATCTCGAACCCAAGCAGTCCCCCATAGAAGTGCGCCAATGGCGCAGCCCATTCGCAGTCGATCGTGACTCCGACCCACTGGTTCTCCATCCAGCCAGCGTAATGGCCACCTTCGTGGCCCGAGGGCTGGCGGCGGGCAGGGTGGGACACCGGCGCCCAGCAGGGGAGGGGAATCTCGCCCGTCCTTCGTTGCCGCCTTAGCTACGGTCGTAGCGAATGGACAATGAGCCATCCTCGACCGTTCTGGCTGCCTTCGGCCTGACTGGGTCCGGCACGCCGCTGGCCGGTGGGACGGGCCCGGTCTTCCGAGTGGGCGACGTAGTTGTGAAGCGAGCGGACGACCCAGAGGAGGTGGCCTGGAAGTCGGAGCTTCTCGCCGCCCTTCCCGAGACGGGCTTCCGTCTGGCGCGGCCCGTCCGGGCCGAAGATGGAGGGTGGACCTCCGAGGGATGGATGGCCTCAGAGGCGGTGGAGGGGGCCCACGAACGGTCCCGGCTGGCGGAGCTGGTCGAAGCAGGTCGGGCGTTCCACGAGGCCCTGGAGGCCATCCCCCGCCCTGGATTCATCGATCGCCTCAGCCACCGCTGGGCCCGGGCGCATCGGGTTGCGTGGGACCAGGCGTCGATCCCGGGGCTCCGGCCGGTAGCTCCGTGCCTGGCCGAGCTCAAGGCGCAGCTGCGGCCAGTCTCCGCACCGTGCCAGGTGATCCACGCCGACCTGGCCGGCAACGTGTTGTTCGCCCCCGGCCTGGCTCCGGCCATTCTGGACTTCAGTCCCTGGTGGGCGCCGGTTGGCTACGCCGAAGGGATCCTCCTGGTGGATGCCCTTCTCTGGTTCGGCGCTGATGAGACGGCGGTCTCCTTGATTGCCGATCGCCCCGACTTCGCCCAGATGCTCCTGCGGGGCGCAATCTTCCGCTTGGTGGCCCTCAACGAGGGCGTCCAAGAGGGCCATCCTGAGTACCTCCGTGAGATGCCGCTCTTTGACCGGCTGGCTGATCTGGTTGCTTCGCTCGAGTCTGGCCGAACGGGTGGTCCCCCTCCCTATTAGCGTGAGTTGGTCGATCAGGAGGGGTTCGTGATTGAGCCGATGCCGGAGGACTGGGAACGAGCCGTAGCAGTCGTCGCCCATCCCGATGACCTGGAGTACGGGATGGCCAGTGCCGTAGCCCGCTTCACTGCTCAGGGCAAGAATGTGTTCTACGTCCTGGTTACCAGCGGGGAGGCCGGGATCGACTCCATGACGCCCGAGCGCTGCGGACCCCTGCGGGAGTCCGAGCAGCGGGCCAGCGCAGCGGTGGTCGGTGTGGACCACGTCGAGTTCCTCGGCCACGCGGATGGTTCAGTCGAGTACGGAATTGCTCTGCGTCGCGATCTGGCTGCGGCCTTCCGTCGCCTGCGCCCGCAGCTGGTCTTCGCCATGAATTTCGACCTGACCTGGGGAGAGGGTGGCGGCGTGAACCATTCCGACCATCGCGCCGTTGGTCTGGCGACCCTGGATGCCTGCCGGGATGCTGCCAACCGGTGGATGTTTCCTGAGATCGGTGAACCCTGGCAGGGCATCACGGGAGTCTTTGTAGCGGGGAGCAACGCTCCCACACACTTCGTCGACGTTACCGAAACCATATCGGCCGGCGTTGCATCCCTGTTGGAACACCGAGCCTATATCAACGGCTTGGGCACCGATTTCGACGCTGATCGGTTTCTGCGGGACATGGCTGGCTACGGCGGAATGGTGGCGGGGTGCCAGTCCGCCGTTCTGGTTCAACGTTTCGGAGTCTGAGGGTCAGGGTCGGGTCAGGCCGTTCACTGCTGGGGACGACTGGTCCCGGGGTCCTCTCGCCAGGGCGCCAGCGATGAGACCTCAGGGGCTCAGCCGTACGACCTTGACCACCAGGAGGACGGCGCTGATGACCAGATAGGCCCGCAGTGAGCTCATCCCCAGGCGGAGACCGGGGGACCAACGCACCGGCTCGAGGAGGGTGAGCTGGGGCATGCGCCAGGACATCTTGTCCTCCCGGCTCATGGGGGCCACAGGCGCCAGGCGCTCGCTTCCAGACTGAGTGCGCACATAAGCCATGCCACCCAGACCGAGCACGATCATGGCGCCAGAGAGCTCGATGAACAGGCTGGTCACGTTCAAGCTGGGAAACAGCGTGGTGGCCATCAGGACCCCGGAGAGCACCAGCAGAATGGCGATGATCAGGCTGGCCAGAGCATTCAGCCAGGGCTTGTTGACCCAGGGCCCGAGGACTTCGGGGTCGTTGCACAGCAGGAGCAGGAAGACGCTGGCACTGGGCAGCAACAGCCCGGCCAGAGCCTGGACGCTCGTGGTGATCAGACCCAGCGGCGCACCGGGGATGAGGACGATGATCCCGGCCACCACGACCATGGCCGTGTAGCTGCCGTAGAACTTCTTGGCGTCCCGGAAGCTGCGGTGCAGGGAGTGGCGCATGTTGAACACGTCCCCGAAGGCGTAAGAGGTGGCCAGGGTCACCGCCACGGCCCCGACGATGGCCGCATCCAAGAGGGCGATGGCGAAGAGGACTCCCAAGGCGTGACCCATGTGGGCCAGCCCCCGGGCCACCCCCAGTGCGTCGGTGAACTGCCCGTGCAGGGGACTGTGGCGAAAGGCGTAGTCAGCCGCGATCATGAGGGCCGCGGCACCCACCACGACTACCACCGAACCCAGGGCCGTATCGGCCCGTTCATAGTTGATGAACCGGGGCGTTATCCGCTTATCGATGACGTTGGACTGCTGAAAGAACAGCTGCCAGGGTGCCACCGTGGTGCCGACGATGGCAATGATTAGCAGGACTCCGGCCGAGCTGATGCCTCCCTGGATGCCCGGGACGAAGAAATCCTGAGCGACCCGGCTCCACTGCGGGTGGGACAGGAGGGCCAGTGGATACAGCACCAGGCTGATGGCGATGAAGGCCAGCATGGCGGTCTCGAAGCGCCGGAAGCTCCCGCTGGCCGTGATGGCCACCAGCAGCAGCGCTGCCAGCGGCACGGCTATCAAATGACTGATCCCGAAGTAGTCGGCGGCCAGGGCGACGCCGATGAACTCCGTGACGATGGTGAGGAAGTTCAGGATGAACAGGTCGCCCACGCTGAAGGCGCCCCAGAAGCGCCCGAAGCGCTCGTTGATGAGCCGGGCATGACCGACCCCGGTCACCGTGCCGAGGCGGACCACCATCTCCTGATTGACAATCAGGACGGGAATCAGGAGCAGCAGGACCCACAGCAGGCTGGTGCCGTAGTTCTGCCCGGCCTGGGCATAGGTGGCGACACCGCCGGCATCGTTGTCTCCCACCATGACGATGAGGCCGGGACCGATGATCGCCAGAAGGGTGAGCAGCCGCTGGCGCCGGCTCCGGCGGTCGGTGGTGTCATCTAGGCGGATGCGGCCGAGAGCTCCTTCGATGTCTCCGACATGGGCGCTGTCCAGCACCGCCGGGGCGCGCATGTCCGAGGGCCGCTGTAGCCGAGCGGGCGCGTGGGACTGTCCGCCGGTGTGCCCCCGAAGAGGGCCACCGGCGTTGGTTGACTCACTCATGCCCGTTCTTCAGCTCTCAGTCGGGGGCCCTGGGCATCAGGTCTGGGGCGATCGGAGGTGGCGGCACCCTCCTCGCGTCTGCGCCAGTCCTCGGGGATGGTCACCTCGAGAACGTCGTCGACGGTCACTACCCCGAGGAGCATCCCGTCATCGTCGATGACCGGCATGGTCGTCAGGTTGTAGTCGGCCATACGGATGGCCACCTCGGTGAGGTCGGCCTCCGGATGCACATGCACCGGCTCTGGCTCGGCCAGGTCGGCCAAAAGGGCCGTCGGGTCGGCCTTGAGCAAGGCCTGAAGCGTTATGGAGCCGGTGAGTCTTCCTGACTCGCTGACGTAGACGGCGGCCAGAACCTCCTGGGGGATCTGAGAGTCAGCGTGGTGGATGCCGCGCAGGGCGGTCGCCACCGTGGTGACACCGGGCAAGGCCAGGAAGTCGGGATTCATGAGGCCCCCGGCCGTGGAGGGATTGAATCCGAGCAGGCTACGCACCTTGGCCTGGTGGGAGGCAGGCAGAAGACTGAGCACGGTCAAGCGGCGATGCTGGGGCAGGTCGGCTATGAGGTCGGCGCCATCGTCGGAGCGCATATGGGTCAGCATTTCGGCGATCTCGGCATCGGCCCGGTCCTTCAGCACCTCGACCTGGCGGTCGGCGTCCATCTCCTCGAAGACGTCAGCCTCGAGTTCGACGTCGGCATGGACGGCCGAGAGGATCTCCTCCGTCTCCTGCCGGTCGGCCTCCTCGATCAGATCGGCTATCTGCGCCGGCCGGAGCCGCCGGAGACGGGCCAGCGGATTCCGGGCCCCGGCGCTGCCGGCGTGGCCTATCAGGGCCTCGAACTCCGACCAGTCCCGGGCCTCCCCGGTCCGGGTCGCCCGCCCTCTCGAGAGGAGCTGGGAGAGTCGGCGCCGGCCGCGCGTGTCGACTCGGGCGAGGCGCCAGGCCCCGTCTAGGTCTTCCAGCTCCAGGTCGTAGGCCCTCACCAATCGGCCCCGGGGCACGTCGATCAGTCGGTGGCCCAGGACGTCCGAGCGCAACAGCGCCTCCCCCTCGCGCCGTTCGAACGGACGCACGTCGATGCGGGCGGTGGTGAGGCGGATCTCGCCCGACAGGGTGGCTACCATCCCGACGTTGACGTAGAGCTGGCGGCCTCCGACCTTGGCTACCAGTCCGGTGACGAGGGGATAGTTGCCCCGATCCGGCAGGGCCACGATCACATCGGAGAGCTTCCCGACCCGTTGCCCGTCGGCCGCCAGTATCGACTGGCCCAGGATTTCGGAAAGGTGCATCTGGGCCATGCAGGGCAGGCTAGCCAGCCGATTCCTTGTGACACCGGTTACATGTGTCCTCCTGGAGGATGAGGCCACAATCGCACTGTGGGTCGACTCCGATTAAGCCCGTGGCCCGATGCTCTATCCGACGGTCCGGGTTTACCGTCCCGGTATGAGAAGAAGGAACCCGTCAAAGGTCGAGTCCGTCAGGGCCATGGCCGAGTTTTCGAGGTGCACCCAGAAGGAGTTGATCGACTTGACCAGCCAGGCCGATGAGATCGACTTCCTCCCCGGCTCGGTGCTCATCCGCGAAGGTGCGCCGGCGGAAGAAGCGTTTCTCATCCTCTCGGGGACGGTCAGCGTCCGACTCTGCGGGGCGATCATCTCCACCGCTGAGGCGGGGGAGACGGTCGGGGAGATGGCCCTCATCGACCGGGCTCCCCGGTCGGCGACGGTGGTGGCCGAGACCCCGGTGCGGGCCCTGGTCTTCGGGCGTCGCCAGTTCGGTGGGCTCATCGATCAACCGGGCCCGGCCCGGGCGGTCTCGACCATCTTGGCCCGCCGTCTCCGGGTCGCCAACGCGGAAAGGGTCGGGCCGCTCACGCCAGTGGCCTGAGGCCTAGAGGTGGCGGCTCCGGCCTGATCGGCCTGGGCATGATGGGCCGGTGAGCACCGCGCCCGCGCCCGAGTCCCACCGCCCGGGCCCGCCGGTCGGAGCCAACCGCCGGGCCGCCCATACAGGAGCGGGAACGGCCGGGCCTTGGGTCTGGGCCGCTGCCGCCTGGCTGCCGTATGCCGTGGTGGCGGTGGGCTGCCTGGCCGGCCGGAGAGTTACCTACCTGCAGGGCGACCTGGCCCTCCTCGACGTGGACGCCCTGAGGGCGGGCCGGTTCCAGCAGTTGCTGGGGCCATATGACCGCTTCGGTTGGTACCACCTCGGGCCGGCGTACGCCTATCTGATGGCGGCCGTCGGATGGCTGGCCGGCGGACACCACCCGCTGCAGGCCGAAGCCCTCACGGCCGTCGGGCTGAACGGCGCAGCCCTGGCGGGTGGCTGCGTAGTGGCCCGCCGGGTGCTGGGCCCGGGGGCGGCGGCGGGAGTCCTGGGTGTCGGGGCCCTTTTCATCGTCTCCCTGGGAAACGATGCCGTGTTCAACCCATGGCCCCCTGTGGTGGTGGTCATGCCCCTCCTTCTCCTCACCGTGTTGAGCCTGGCCGTCCTGAGCGACGGGGGCGGCTCCCTCTTGCTCGGCGGCCTGCTGGTCGCCTCGTTCTGCGTGCAGACCGATGTGGGCACGGCCCCCTATGTGGCCATCCTGGTGGCCGTGGCCTGTCTCGGGTGGGGCTGGGGTCACCGTCCCGGGGGTGCCCACGGGTTGCCGGGAGGGACGGCCCAACGACGATCGGTCGCGCTGGCTGCCCTCGGACTGGCCGCCTTGATCGTCCTGGCCTGGACGCCCGTGATCATCCAGCAGTTGACCGGCCGGAAGGGCAACCTCTCGGTTGTCTTCGACTTCTTCCGGTCGGCCCATGCCCACGCCGGGCTGGCTGCCGGGTTGCGGGCGGCCGGCTGGGCGCAGCTGGCGGCCTTCGGTGACCCGCCTCCGGGCGGCCCGCCGGTGGGCTGGACCGGCATGGTGGCGGCCCTGGTGGCCATTGTCCTCTCCTGTGCCCTGGTCCTGGCCGGCTGGCGGCTCGGCCGTCCGATCGCCGCCAGGTCCGGCGCTCTATGGCTCTTCGGGAGCATGGTGGCCATAGGGGCTGGAGCCGAGATAGTCGGTCCCGCTTACTCCTACCTCACCATTTGGGCGGTGGCACCCCTGGGGGCGGGGGTTATTGGTCTGGTCTCGCTGCTGTCCGGGCCCAGTCCCGACCGGTGGCGGTCTTCTGCTCTGCCCCTATTGCTGGCTGCGGCGGTGTCGCTGTCCGTAACCGGGGACGTGCTCAGCCGCAGAGCCGTGCCCAGCTACTCGTCCCCGGCGGTCGGCCGTGCCTGGGCGTTGGTGGCGCCGGCCGTGGCCAATTACCGAGCCGTGGGGGTCGCCTATGCCAATGAAGCCCAGTCATGGAACATCGGCACCGGGCTGGTGGACCAGTTGGAACGCTCGCACCGCCGGGTCGAGGTCCTGTCCTTCTGGTCCAATCAGGTGACGAGCGACGCCACCGGCCGGGTGGCGGTGTGGGTGAACGTGCTGGCTCCAGGTGCGCCACTCTCCGGCCATGAGCGGTATCTGGGCACCGTCGGAGGCCGCCGCCTGTTCGTGGCCGGAGCTCCCCTGGTCCCGGCCGATGCCTCTTATTGACCTATGGGAAGGCCACCGTCGACCCTGATGAGCGATCCGTTCACGAAGCTGGACGAGGGACTGGCCAGGAACAGTGCAGCCGTGACGATCTCCTCGGGGCGGCCCGGCCGCCCGTTGGCATTCCCTGCCGACTCCCTTTGTTCCGGGGTCCAGGCTTTGGCGATGTCGGTAAGGAAGGGCCCGGGGGACAGAGTGTTTACCCGTACGGCAGGCCCGTACTCGGCAGCCAGCGAGCGGGTCATGGCATTGAGGGCGGCCTTGGCCGCGCCGTAGGGAACGACGTGGGGCAGGGGCATCAGCGATCCTGAGGACGACACGTTGATGATCACCCCGCCCCCGGCGGCGGACATTCTCTTGGCCACCTGAGTGGCCAGGCGAAAGGGCCCCTTGAAGTTCAGTCCCACGACACTGTCGAAGAGTTGCTCGGTCACCTCGTGGCTGGGCATCGGAGGGCTCATGCCGGCGTTGTTGACCAGGATGTCGATCCGACCGAAGTGGTCGTAGACGGCCTCGATCAGGGTGTCGATGGATTCCCATTTGGCCGCGTGCACTGGATGGGCCAAAGCCCGTCTATCCATGGCCTCCACCTCGGCGGCCACGGCCTGACAGTTCTCGAGCTTCCGGCTGGCCACCACTACGTCGGCCCCCCGTTCGGCGAAGGCTTTGACCATCTGGTAGCCGAGGCCCCGGCTGCCACCTGTCACCAGGGCCACCCGGCCGGACAGGTCGAAGAGTGGATCGGGGGCG
>DATLUK010000363.1:0-5963 GCA_035533195.1 Acidimicrobiales bacterium
GCGAAGGGGCATCCGCGACCACATCCCCTCCGGCGTCCGGGTCATCGATACGCCCATGCCGGCCCGGCCTTTGCACCGGGCCTGGTCGGTGGGGGGAGTGCCGCCCATCGAGTGGTTCATCGGGAGGGAGGCGGTGGTGCATGGGACGAACTTCGTCGTGCCGCCGACCCGCCGGGCGGCCCGGGTCATGACCGTGCACGACCTCACCTCGGTGCGCTTTCCGGAGCTCTGCGATGACTACACCCGCCGCTTCCCCCAGCTGGTCCGCCGGGCTCTCGAGGAGGGGGCCTGGGTCCACACCCCGTCGGAGTACGTGGCCGCCGAGGTGGTCGAGCTGTTGGGGGCACCGCCCGAGCGGGTGCGGGCCGTGCACCACGGCGTGCCCCCCCTCGATCCCCCCGCCGCTGACTCCGGCGCCGACTCCGACGCCGCCGCTGACTCCGGGGCCGACACCAGCGGTGCCGCCGCAGGGGCCGCCCCGCCCGTTCCCGGGCCCTACGTCCTGGCCCTCGGCACCATCGAACCGCGGAAGGATCTCCCCACCCTCATCCGGGCCTTCGACCTGGTGGCCGCCGAAGAGCCCGAGCTGCGCCTGGTGGTGGCCGGCGCCGACGGCTGGGGCGTGCCGGCCTACGAGGCGGCGGTGGGCGCCTCCGCCCACGCCGGGCGCATACTCCGCCTCGGTTATGTCGACTCCGTCCTCCGGAGCCGCCTTCTCCGCCACGCCTCCATCTATGCCTACCCGTCCCTCTACGAGGGCTTCGGCCTTCCTCCACTGGAGGCCATGCTGGCCGGCGTGCCCGTGGTCACCACCGACGCCGGGGCCCTGCCCGAAGTGGTCGGGGACGCCGCCGCCATGGTCCCGGTCGGTGACGTCACCGCCATGGCCACCGCCCTCGGCCGCCTCCTGACCGATGACTCCGCCCGGACCGCGGTGGTGGCCGCCGGACGGGCCCGGGCCGCCTCCTACCGCTGGGAGGACTCGGCCGCCGGCCTCTCCGCCCTCTACGCCGACGCCGCCGCCGAGCGGGGGAGCCGGTGAGGGTCATGGTGGTGGCCGAGCAGCTGCGCCGGCGGGTGCCGGGGGGCATCGGCACCTATGCCGCTGGACTGCTTTCCGGCTTGGCGGTCGCGGACCACCCGGGTGTGGAGCTCACCCTTCTGGCCGGCCGGTCCGGTCGGCATGCCGGTCGCCTGACCGGCCCCGGGGTCGGTGGGACGACGGGGGAGCCGGCCGCCGGCCCCGACCCGCTGACCCGGTGGGGTCTTCCGGTCGAGACCGGGGCTCTGCCCGGGCGGGGCCTGGTGCGGCTCTGGGATCATGGTCGGGGCCGGCCCCGGGGCGGCCACGATGTGCTCCACGCGGTGTCCCAGGCCTTTCCGGTGTCGGCGGCCCCCCTGTCGGTGATGGTCCACGACCTGAGCTACCGCCACTTTCCGGAGGCCTTCCCGCCCCGGGGCCGGCGCTGGCACGAGGCCAGCCTGGCCCGGGTGATAGAGCGGGCCGCCGTGGTCATCGCCCCGTCCCGGGCCACCGCCGAAGACCTGGCGGAAGCGGGAGCACGCCGGACCGAGGTCATCGAGCATGGCGCCGACCACCTGCCCCCGCCCGACACCGAGCGCACGGCCGCCCTCCTCGACCGGCTGGGGATCGAGGGGCCCTTCGTGCTGTCCGTGGGCACGCTGGAACCCAGGAAGAACCTGAGCCGGGCCATGGCCGGCTACGCCCTGGCCCGGGCGGGCCTGCCCGAGCCCTGGCCCCTGGCCGTGGTCGGGCCCACCGGTTGGGGTCCCGGGGTCGAACCGGTGGAAGGCGCAGTGATGGCCGGCCCGGTGGACGACGCCGTCCTGGCCGGGCTCTACTCCGCCGCCCGCTGCCTCCTCTACGTGCCCCTGCTGGAGGGCTTTGGCCTGCCGCCGGTGGAGGCCATGGCCCACGGCCTGCCCGTGGTGGCCAGCCCCATGCCCGGCACGGGCGGCGCCGGCCTGGAGGTGAGCCCGGACGACCCGGAGGAGATCGGACAGGCCCTGTTGCTGGCGGCCACCGATGGGCCGATCCGGGAGCAACTGATCGAGAAGGGACGGCAGAGGGCCGCCGCCCTGACCTGGGCCACTTGCGCCGGCCGCCACATCGAGGTGTGGGAGTCGCTGTGCCGGTGATCCGCCTCTCCCTCGACGTCACCGCCGTCCCCGTCGATCCGCGGGGGGCGGGTCGGTACACCCTCGAGCTGGCCCGGGCCCTCAGCCGACGAGACGACATCGCCCTGACCCTGGTCGCCCGTTCGGCCGACGCCACCCGCTGGTCATCCCTCGCCCCAGTCGCCTCCGTCCTGGCTGCCGCCCCCGGGCCCCGGCCCCTGCGCCTGGCGTGGGAGCAGTGGGCGATGCCCGGCGTCCTCCGGCGCCAGGCCCTGGATGTCCATCACGGCCCGCACTACACCATGCCCGAGCGGGCCCGCCTGCCCATGGTGGTGACGGTGCACGACCTGACCTTCTTCGATCACCCCGACTGGCACGAGCGATCCAAAGTCGCCTTCTTCCGCCGGGCCATCCGCAAGGCGGCCGACCGGGCCGACGTGCTGGTATGCGTGAGCCACGCCACCGCCCGCCGGTTGGAGGATCTGCTCCAGCCCCGGGCCCAGGTGGTGGTGGCGCCCCACGGCATCGACCACGCCCAGTTCCACCCCGGCTCGGCCGGCCAGGACGCCGGGGACGCCGGGCCAGCGGGGGACGCCGGGGACGACGCCGGGCTGCTGGCCGCCGCCGGGATCCGCCGGCCCTATGTGGCCTTCCTGGGCACGGTGGAGCCCCGCAAGGGCCTGGACCTGCTGGTGGCTGCCTTCGACCGGGTGGCCGAGGCCCACCCCGAGCACTGCCTGGTGGTGGCCGGAGGCCAGGGCTGGGGGGCGGGACCGGTGGAGGCGGCCATCTCCGCCATGGCCCATCCCTCCCGCCTGGTGCGGACCGGATACCTGGCCGACCCGGTCGTGCCCGCCCTGCTCAGGCAGGCCTCGGTGGTCGTCTACCCGGCCCGGGCCGAGGGCTTCGGTCTTCCTGTGGTCGAGGCCATGGCGTGCGGGACCCCGGTCATCACCACCGCCGGTTCGGTCATGGACGAGCTGGCCGACGGGGCGGCCGCCACTTTCCCGGCCGAAGATGTCACCGCTCTGGCCGGGTTGATCGACGCCTCCCTGTCGGGGTCGGCGGCCGGGGTCAGGGCGGAGTCCGTTAGCCGGGGTATCGAGGTCGCGTCCCATTACACCTGGGCGGCCAGTGCCGAGGCCCACGTGGCTGCCTACCGCCTGGCCATGGGCGAAGGCGCGGGCTGAGGCCGGGCCGGCCGGTAGGGTGACCGGGGTGCGGGCCTTGGTGACCGGGGCGAGCGGCTTCGTGGCCGGCTGGCTCCGACGCCACCTGGAGGCGTGTGGGGACGAGATCGTTCCCGTGGATGAGTCCATCGACATAGCCGACGGCCCGGCCCTGACCGCCAAGGTGGTCGCCTCGGCCCCCGACGTCATCTACCACCTGGCCGCCTTCAGCCACGTGGGCCAGTCCTGGGAGGAGCCCCGGGAGACCTTCCGGGTCAACGCGGTGGGCACCCTCGAGCTTCTCCATGCCGCCATGGCCTGCGTCGTCCCGCCCCGGGTCCTCCTGGTCGGATCGGCCGAGGTCTACGGATCGGTCACCGCGGCCGACCTGCCTCTCACCGAGGCGTCGCCCCTGCGCCCGGTCAGCCCGTATGCGGCCAGCAAGGTGGCGGCCGAGTACCTGGGCCTGCAGGCCTACCTGGGCCACGGCCTGCCCGTCATGAGCATCCGGGCGTTCAATCACATCGGTCCGGGACAGAACGCCAACTTTGCCGTGCCGGCTTTCGCCCGGCGCATCATCGACGCCCAGGCCGAAGGCCAGCCGTTCCTGGCCGTGGGCAACGTCAGCGCCCGCCGGGATTTCACCGACGTGCGTGATGTGGTCCGGGCCTACCGGCTACTGGCCGAACAGGGCCGGCCGGGCGAGGCCTACAACGTGTGCTCGGGCCAGGACGTCAGCATCGAGGAGGTGGCCCGGCGCCTGCTGGCCCTGGCCGGCGCCGACCTGGAGCTGCGGGTCGACCCCGAGCTGGTCCGCCCGGTCGAGGTGCCGGTCCTGCTGGGTGATGCCTCCAAGCTCGTGGCCGTGACCGGCTGGCGACCCGAACACGACATGGACGAGACCCTGGCCGATGTCCTGGCCGACCTGCGGGCCCGCTCCGGCGCCGGCTGACCCTTCGCTCAGGCCGGAGGCCCCGCCGGCGGTCCGGTCGCTCAGGCCGGAGGCTTGGGTAGGCGGTCGCGGACCGGTCGGGGCAGCACGTCGCGCAGGGGAGCGAGCCGCCCGCTGATCTCGGTCTCGAGCTCCCGGCGGCGCACCGCCGCCTTCTGGTAGCGGATCAGCCCGAGCCCGAGGACCACGTATCCAGCGTCCCGGGCCAGCTTCGTCCAGGGTGCCATCGGGTCCCTCCTCTCTGCCCTGGGCCACGTTCGGGACCGGAGCCTGCGGCCGGCCAAAGTACTCTCACCCGGCTCATGGATCCCCAAGCCCCGCCCGTGGTGGCCGTGGTGGTCACGGCCGACCCCGGGGCCTGGCTGGAAGACGCCCTCCGAGGTCTGGCCGACCAGGACTACCCCAACCTCTCCGTGCTCGTCATCGATGCCGGCAGCCGGCAGGACCCCACGCCTCGGGTGGCCGAGGTCCTCCCGGGTGCCTATGTCCGCCGCCTGGACCGGGCGTGTGGGTACGCGGCGGCGGCCAACGAGGCCATCACCGCGGTGGAAGGGGCCTCCTTTTTCCTGATGTGCCACGACGATGTCTGCCTCGACCCTGACGCCGTGGGCCTCCTGGTCGAGGAGGCCTTCCGTTCCAACGCCGGGGTGGTCGGTCCGAAGCTGGTGGCCTGGGAGGACCCGACCCGCATCCTGCAGGTCGGGATGAGCGCCGATAAGGGCGGCATCCCCGTGCCCCTCGCCCAGCCGGGGGAGCTGGATCAGGAACAGCACGACGCGGTGAGGGATGTCTTTATGGCTCCGGGGGCGGCCACCCTCATCCGGGTCGATCTGTTCAACGCCCTCGGGGGCTTCGACTCCGAGATGGTCCTCTTCGGGGAGGACCTCGACTTCTGCTGGCGGGCCCAGGTGGCCGGGGCGAGGGTGCTGGTGGCTCCTGGGGCCCGGGCCCGCCACCTGGCCGCCTCGTCCTCCGGCATGAGGCCGCTCCAGGAGCTGCCGGGGGTGCCTCCCGGGCCTTCCCGCCAGCTGGTCCTGCGCCGGCGGCACGAACTGCGGGCCGCCCTCAAGTGCTACGGCCGCTGGCACCTCATCCGCGTCCTGCCCCAGCTCATCGCCCACTCGGTGGCCGAGGTGGTGGTGGGCATCTTCACCGGCCACCGGGACGCCGCCCGGGCCTCGGCCTCGGCTTGGACCTGGAACCTCCGGCGCGGGGGTGAGTTGCGGGCCCGCCGCCGGGAGACCGAGGCCCGACGCACCCTCCCCGACCACGAAGTTCGTCTTCTCCAAGCCGCCGGCTCCGCCCGCCTGGCCGGCCTGGCTGAGGGCCTCTTTCTACGAGCTTCGGCTCATGTCCCCCATCGGGGCCAGGAGGCCCTGTCCGGCGCCGCCGTCGGGGAGGACCGGCCCTGGTGGCCCGCCGCCGCCTGGTCGGCGGTGGCCCTCTTCCTGGTGATCGGCTCACGGACCCTGCTCGACTCCGGGCCGGTCCAGGTGGCCACCACCTTGCGCTTCGGCTCCGTCGGTCACCTCCTGGGTGCCTTCGCCTCCAGCGTCACGCCTCTCGGCCTGGGCCAGGTGTCCCCGGCCCCCTTGGCCCTGGCCATCAGCGGCATCGTCTCGGCTGTCCTCGGGGCCTCCCCCGGCCTGGCCCGCACCGTCATGGTGGTGGGAACCCTTCCCCTCGGCGCCCTGGGCGCCTAC
>DATLUK010000364.1:0-2236 GCA_035533195.1 Acidimicrobiales bacterium
GGGCGTCTCGACCACCGGGCCGGTGCCGGGGACGATGTCGACACCGAAGCCGATGGCGGCCAGGGGCACCACGATGTCGGAGAAGAGGATGGCGGCGTCGACCCCGTAGCGGCGCACCGGCTGCAGGGTGATCTCGGCGCACAGGGCCGGGTCGGCGATGGCGTCGAGGAAGCGCCCGTCGCCCCGCACCCGGTGGTACTCCGGGAGGGCGCGCCCGGCCTGGCGCATGAACCAGACCGGTACCTGATCGACCGCCTGACCCCGGCACGCCCGGATAAAGGGGCTTTCGGCGTGCCCAGCCCTGGCGGTCGTCATCGGCCCGGGACCCTACCCAAACGCCCTGGGTATCCCTGTTCGGGCCTCCCGGACGGGGTCGGTGGCGCGTATGCTTATCGACTCCCCAAACGGGGCGGAGGACGCACTTTTGCCCACGCATCCCGAGCTTTCCGCCGAGCAGGAACACATCGATCGCGCCTACGGGCAGCTGGAGGCGATGCGCGAGTTCGCCCGCTCGCACATGTCCTCGGTGCTGGCCCAGGGCAAGGGCGGCACGGCCCAAGCCCGGGAGGAGCGCGATGTGATCGTCCGGCGCAGCCTGGCCCGCCTCCAGCAGCTGGACATCGGCCGGGAGGCCTTGTGCTTCGGCCGGATCGACCAGGCGGCCGAACCAGCCGGGCGGGACGCCACTGACGCCAGTGGCGAGCCGGCCGGCCACGGAGGCGACTGGGGCGGAGGAACGCCCGCCGGTCCCGAGACGTTCTATATCGGCCGGCTGGCCGTGTCCGGCCCGGAAATGGAACCGCTGGTGGTCGATTGGCGGGCCCCGGTGGCCGAACCCTTCTACCGGGCCACCGGCGCCCATCCGATGGGCCTGGTGCGCCGGCGCCATTTCCTCACCGACGGGCCGGTCCTGCAGGCCATCGAGGACGAGGTCTTTGGTGAGGGCGACATCGGCCAGACGACCCTCGGCGGCATCCTGGTCTCGGCCCTGGACCGGGCCAGGACGGGCCGCATGCGCGACATCGTCGCCACCATCCAGAAGGAGCAGGACGAGATCATCCGGGCCCCCCTGCCCGGGGTCCTGGTCGTCCAGGGCGGTCCGGGAACGGGCAAGACGGCCGTCGCCCTGCACCGGGCCGCCTACCTCCTCTACACCCACCGCTTCCCCCTGGAGCGCCAGGGTGTCCTGGTCATCGGGCCCAACCAGCTCTTCCTGCGCTACATCGAGTCGGTCCTACCCTCACTGGGTGAGAGCGGGGCGGTTCTCTCCACCTTGGCCGGCCTGGTGTCCGAGGTCCGGGTGCGAGCCACCGATGGTCCCGGCCCGGCCGCCCTCAAGGGTGAGGCGCGCATGGCTCGGGTCCTGGCCCGGGCGGTGAGGGACCGCCAGCGCCCGCTGCGGGCCGGCCTGGAGATCCCCTTCGGCTCCTTGGTGCTGCGCCTGAACGCCGAGGACACGGCCGCGGCGGTAACGGCCGGACGGCGCCGCCAAGGGGCTCACAATCGGAGGCGGCGGTATGTGGAATCGGAGCTGTTTCGCCGTATCCATCGGGTCTACCTCGAGGCGGTGGGGGCCAGGGAGCTCAGTGCCGCCGGAGGCGGCGGGGGCGGCGGGGGCGGCGGAGACGCCGGAGGCGGCGGGGGCGGCGGAGAGGGCGAGGTGCCTGAGCGGGATGGCGGGCTGGCCAAGGTCATACCCCTGTTCCCTCAACCGGAGGAGGACTGGGAGGTGGACCAGGACGGGGAGGAACTCGATGAGGCCGAGTTGCGCTCCCGTCTGCGCCGCCATCCGGTGGTGGTGGAGGCCCTGGAGCGGATGTGGCCCCGGCTGCTGCCCGAGGAGCTGGTCCACGACCTCCTGGGGGCACCGGCTCTGCTGGCCTCGGCGGGCAAGGGCGTGCTGAGCGAGGAGGAGGTCCGCCTGCTGTACCGGCGCCGCTCCAGCCGGTTGGAGGACATCCCGTGGACGGCGGCCGACATCGCCCTGGTGGACGAGGCCAAGCTGCTGGTCGGGGTGGTCCGGCCCAACGACAGCGCCGAATGGCCCCGGACCTACGGGCACATAGTGGTGGACGAGGCCCAGGATCTCTCCCCGATGCAGCTGCGGATGCTGGCCCGGCGCTCCACGGCCGGCTCCATGACCGTGGTGGGGGACGTGGCCCAGGCCACCGGGGCCCTGGCTCCCCCTGGATGGGAGGCGGTGGTCGAGCACCTGACGCCCCGGAAGAAGCCGGCG
>DATLUK010000365.1:0-5629 GCA_035533195.1 Acidimicrobiales bacterium
CAGGCCCACGTGGTGGTGGGCTACACGACTCCCGGCCGCCATGACCCTGACCGCTTCGCCCTCTCGGTCCTCGACCATGTGCTGGGCGGTGGCCTTTCCAGCCGGTTGTTCCAGGAGATCCGGGAGCGCCGGGGGCTGGCCTACTCCGTGTATTCCTACCGCTCGACCTTCGAGGACACCGGCATCCTCGCCTTCTACGCCGGAACGGCCCCGGCCCGGGCTCGGGAGGTCCTGGACCGCATGATGGGCGAGCTGGCGCGGATGGCCGACTCCGGCGCCACCGAGCGCGAGCTGGCCGTGGCCAAGGGCCATATGCGGGGCGAGACGGCCCTGTCCCTGGAGGACTCAGCGGCCCGCATGAGCCGGGTGGCCCGCAGCCAGCTGCTCCATGGAGAGGTGCTGGAAGTGGACGAAGTGGTGGCCAGGGTCGAGGCGGTCAGCCTGGAGGACGTGGCCAACGTGGCCAAGGAAACCCTTTCCCAGACTCCGGTGCTGGCCGTAGTCGGGCCCTTCGGCCAGGACGCCTTCCAGGCTCCCCGGGTGGCCTGAGCCGTGCTGCGGGTAGGCGTGGTGGGCGCCGCCGGGCGGATGGGATCCCTGGTCTGCCTGGCCGTCGAGGCCGACCCCGACCTGGAGCTGGTGGCCGCCGTCGATCCGGCCGGCCGCGGGGCCTCGGCCGCCGCCGGCCGCCTGGAGGTCTCCCCGGACCGTTCATCCCTGAAGGTGGCCGGGGCCGAAGTGGTGGTCGACTTCTCCCATATCGGGGCGGCCATGGACAGCCTGGAATTCTGCGCCGGGGCCGGCATCCACGTGGTCATGGGCACCAGCGGGTTCGACCCCGACCGGGTGGCCCGGGCCCGGGAGCTGTTCCCCAGCGGTGCGGGCCGACCCAACTGCATCATCGTGGCCAACTTTGCCCTCAGCGCCGTGCTGGCCGTCCGCTTCGCTGAGCTGGCTGCCCCCTGGTTCGAGACCGCCGAGGTGATCGAGCTCCACCACAACGCCAAGATCGATGCCCCGTCGGGCACGGCCATCTCCACGGCCGAGCGGATGGGGAGGGCCAGGGGCGACTCGCCCTGGGCGGCCGAGCCCACCACTGACGAGGTGCTACCCGGGGCCCGGGGGGGCCTCCACGACTCGGGGATCCATATCCACTCGGTGCGAATGAGTGGGATGGTCGCCCACGAGGAGATCATCCTGGGGACGACCGGACAGACCCTGACCATCAGACAGGACTCCTACGACCGTCAGTCCTACATGCCGGGGGTGGTGATGGCGGTCAAGGCCGTTCCCGGCCTGGAGGGGGTGACCGTGGGCCTCGAGCGCGTGCTCGGTATCTGAACGGGCATGATCTAGCCGCTAACGAAGGGGGGACCATGCAGGGTCTCATGCAGGACTATCCGCTCACCATCGACGGAATCTTCCGCAGGGTCGAGCGCATGTACCCGAACAAGACCATCGTGGATGCCGTTCCCGGTGGGGAGGTCAAGCGCACGGGCTACGGCGCCTGGGCCGAGCGCACCCGCCGGCTGGGCGGGATGCTGGACGACCTGGGCATATCCGCCGAAGGCCGGGTGGCCACTTTCGCCTGGAACAGCGGCCGGCACCTGGAGCTGTACTTCGCTGCCCCCTGCACCGGCCGAATCCTGCACACCCTCAACATCCGCCTCTTTGCCGAACAGCTGACCTACATCGTCAACCACGCCGAGGACGAGGTCATCTTTGCCGACCGCAGCCTGCTCGGTCTGCTGTGGCCGCTCATGCCCGAGCTGCCCGGCGTCAAGCACGTGGTGGTCATGGACGACGGCACCGGTGACGTCCCGGACGATCCCCGCATCGTGGACTACGAGGAGCTGCTGGCCGCGGCCGGCCCGGTGGATTTCCGCGTCACCGACGAGGACCGGGCCTCCTCGATGTGTTACACGTCCGGGACTACTGGCAATCCCAAGGGCGTGGTGTACTCGCACCGTTCGGTCGTCCTGCACTCGATGGCGGCCATGTTCACCGGCACCCTGGGGGTGAACGAGGCCGACTGCATCCTGCCCGTGGTGCCCATGTTCCATGCCAACGCCTGGGGTCTCTGCCAGGCGGCGGCCATGGCCGGCGCCGATCTGGTCTTCCCCGGCCGGGACCTCTCTCCCGGCGCCGTGACCGACCTGATCGTCAAGCAGAAGGTGACCCTGGCCGCCGGCGTGCCCACCATCTGGATGGGCACCCTGCCTCTGCTGGAGGGCCAGGACCTGGCCCTGCGGGCCATCGTCTGTGGCGGTTCCGCCGTGCCCCGGGCCCTCTCGGAGGCCTACCGGGAGAAGATCGGCATGCCGATATTGCAGGCGTGGGGCATGACCGAGACCAGCCCGCTGGCCTCGGTCTGCCAGTTGGTCAGCACGCTGGGCGGCCGGCCCGAGGACGAGCTGGCCGACATCCGGGCCACCCAGGGCCAGCCCGTCCCCGGGGTCGAGGCCCGGATAGTCGATCCCGACACCCTCGAGGAGCTGCCCTGGGACGGTAAGGCCTCGGGCGAACTGCAGGTGGCCGGTCCCTGGATAGCCCGGACCTACTACAACGACGATCGAGCCGCGGAGTCCTTCACCCCCGACGGGTGGCTGCGCACAGGCGATGTCGCCACCATCAGCCCCGACGCTTACATCCACCTGGTGGACCGGACCAAGGACCTGGTCAAGTCGGGGGGGGAGTGGATCTCCTCGGTCGAACTGGAGAACGAGATAATGGCCCACCCGAAGGTGGCCGAAGCGGCCGTCATCGCCATCCCCCACGAGAGGTGGGTGGAGCGTCCCCTGGCCTGTGTCGTGGTCCGTCCCGGGGAGGTGCTGACCAAAGAGGAGCTCCTGGCCTTTCTGGAGCCCAGGGTGGCCAAATGGTGGCTGCCCGACGATGTGGTCTTCATCGAGGAGGTCCCCAAGACCTCGGTGGGCAAGTTCTCCAAGAAGGATCTGCGGGAGCGATTTGCCGGATATCAGCTGCCATAGGCAGCTGAGTCCCAAGTAGCGTCTAGTGGGTGGCGCACTTCTCGCAACCCCGGCTGCTGGCGCTGCATGCCCTCAAGCTCAAAGGCTTTGCCGATGCCGCCACCCTCGTGGCGTCGAGCGGCCAGGCGCCGTCGGAGTTGGAACCCATCCTGGGCGAACTGGCATCCGAGGGCCTGGTATCCCGGCGCGAGGGCCGGATGCAAGGCTGGACACTCACCCCGGAGGGTCGGATCGAACACGAGCGCCTGGTCCTCTCCGACGTCGATGATTCCAATCGGCGCTCGGATATCGATGACGCCTACCGCCGCTTCATGGCCATCAACGCCGATCTGCTCGACACCTGTACGGCCTGGCAGCTCAAGGCGGCCGGGGATCTGCGCATCATCAACGACCACTCCGATGCCGAATACGACCATGAGGTCCGGGCCCGTCTGGCCGCCATCCATGACACGGCCCGACCCATCTGCGCCGATCTGGCTGAGGCCATGGACCGCTTCGCTTCGTATGGTCCCCGGCTCCAGCTGGCCCTGGACCGGGTCTTGAGCGGCCAGGGTGACTGGTTCACCCGCCCGGTCATCGACTCCTACCACACGGTGTGGTTCGAGCTTCATGAGGATCTGCTCTCCAGCCTCGGGATCGAGCGGTCCAAGGAGGCGGCCCGATGAGTTCCGTCGCAGCTCCGGGCCCTGGACGACAGGGTCCCCCCGGCCGGCTGGGCCGGGTGGCCACGGCCATGGTCACGCCCTTCGACGATGCCGGTGCCCTGGACACCAAAGCGGCCATCGAGTTGGCCGACTGGCTCATGGCTCACGGAACCGACACCCTGGTGCTGGCCGGCAGCACCGGTGAGGGGACCAGCCTGGACGACGCGGAAAAGGTCGAACTGTGGCGCACTGTCGCTTCGGAAACCTCCGCCCCGGTCATGGCCGGCGTGGGCACGGCTGACACCCGACATTCGGTTCGCCTGGCCGAGGCTGCCGAGGCAGCTGGAGCCTCCTCTCTGCTGGTGGTGACTCCCTACTACAGCCGACCCCCTCAGAGTGGACTCGCCCTCCACTTCCGGGCCATAGCCGGGGCCACCTCACTGCCCGTGTACCTCTATGACATCCCGATCCGCAGCGGCCGCAAGATCGCCCACGAGACCATGGTCGAGCTGGCCCACGAGGTGGACAACATCGTGGGGGTCAAGGACGCCTGCTCTGATCCCTACGCCACCGCTCGTCTGGCCCGGGACGTGCCCGAGGGCTTCGAGATCTACAGCGGGGAAGACCGCGTCACCCTGCCCCTGCTCTCCGTGGGAGCGGTGGGCGCCATCAGTGTGGAGTCGCACTGGGCGGGGAGGCTGGTGGGACGCATGATCACCGCCCAGCAGGAGGGCCGGGTGGACGAGGCCCGCCGTCTCGACGCCCTTCTCATCGACTCGCACCACTTCCAGACCGGTGATGACGCTCCCAATCCCATCCCGGCCAAGGTGATGATGAATCTGCTCGGACTGCGGGTCGGGCAGTGCCGACTGCCGATCGGGCCCCCGCCCGCCGGCCTGGAGGACAGGGCCCAGCGTCTGCTGGCGGACCTGGGTTCGGACGGACCGCTTGGCTGAGCCGGTCAAGATCACATTCCTCGGCGGCCTGGGGGAGATCGGTCGCAACTGCGCGGCGGTGGAGCAGGACGGCCGCATCGTCCTCATCGACTGCGGCATCATGTTCCCCGATGACCTCACCATGCCCGGGGTCGATCTGGTCCTGCCTGACTTCACCTGGCTGCGGGACAACGCCACCCGGGTGGAGGCATGCGTTCTCACCCACGGGCACGAGGATCACACCGGGGGCCTCTCCTTCCTGCTGCGCGAGCTGTCCTTCCCCCTCTACGGATCGGCCCTGACCCTCGGCCTGGCCCGCAGCCGCATCGAGGAAGCCGGCGTACTCAATCGCACCGAGCTGATCCCGGTGGCCGACGGGGAGCGGCGCGCCATCGGCCCCTTCGAAGTCGAGTTCATACCGGTCACCCACTCGGTGCCCAACGGCTTCGCACTGGCTTTCCACACCGCGCAGGGGGTGATCCTGCACTCCGGTGACTTCAAGCTGGACATGAACCCGGTGGACGGCCGGCTGACCGATCTCTCCCGCATCGGCGCCTTGGCCGGGACGGAGGGGGTCCGCCTGTTGCTGGCCGACTCCACCAATGCCGAAGAGGCCGGCCACACCCGCAGCGAGACCGAGGTCGGCGCCGTTCTGCTGGGCCTGTTCCGCCAGTACGAGGGCAAGCGCATCGTCACCGCTTGTTTTGCCAGTCACATCCACCGCATCCAGCAGCTGGCCGATGCCGCCGTGGCCACCGGTCGGGTAATCGCCACCCTGGGCCGGTCCATGGGCAAGAACGTGGCCCTGGCCCGCCAACTCGGTCTGTTACACATTCCCGAGTCCGCCCTCATCGACATCGAGGCGGTGCGGGACCGCCCCCCTTCTGACGTGTGCGTGATCTCCACCGGCTCCCAGGGCGAGCCCATGTCGGCCCTCGCCCTCATGGCCGCCGGGGAGAACAAGTGGGTGAAGGTCGGTCCCGATGACATCGTGATCATCAGTGCCCATGCCATCCCCGGCAACGAGTCGGCCGTGAGCCGGGTCATCGACGGACTCCAT
>DATLUK010000366.1:0-8087 GCA_035533195.1 Acidimicrobiales bacterium
GAGGCACGCCACCACAGCCCGGATCACCGCGGCGTTGGCCAGCATCCCGATCTTCACCGCGTCGACCCGGACGTCCTGGAAGAGGACCTCGAGTTGGGCCGTCACGAACTCCGGCGGGACGTCGTGGACGGCGCTGACTCCGGTGGTCGTCTGGGCCACCAGGGCGGTGACCACGGCCATCCCGTAGCCGCCGAGGGCTGAGAAGGTCTTGAGGTCGGCCTGGATACCCGCCCCTCCGCTGGGGTCGGTGCCGGCGATGGACAAGATGTTGGGGATCATCGGGGTCGGCGGCACGTTACCGGCCCCGGCCAGGCTCGGCGCCAACACCCGGGCGCCCGAGAGGGCAAGCTGTGGCATGGCCGAGCCGAGACAGCTGACCCTCATGGCGGTCCACGCCCATCCCGACGACGAGTCCTCCAGCACGGGCGGGGTGTTGGCCCACTACTCCGACCAGGGGGTGCGCACCGTCCTGGTCACTTGCACCAACGGGGAGTACGGGGACGGACCCGAGCACGTGAAGCCCGGAGAGGAGGGCCACGATCCGGACATGGTGGCCAAGGTCCGCCTGGAGGAGTTGCGCACGGCGTGTACCCACCTCGGGGTCAGCGACCTCGAGCTGCTCGGCTACCACGACTCGGGTATGTCCGACTGGGAGTACAAAGACCACGCCCACACCTTCGCCAGCATTCCCCTGGAGGAATCGGTGGGCCGCCTGGTCGGACTGATGGAGCACTACCGCCCCGACGTGGTGATCACCTACGACGACATGGGTGGCTACAACCACCCTGACCACCTCCGCGCCCATGAGATAGCGGTGGCCGCGGTCGAGCAGACCGACCTCCCCGCCAAGCTCTACTTCATCGGGCGGCGGCGGAGGGACTGGGAGAAGTTGCGGGAGCGGATGGAGGCAGCCGGCATCGAAGTGCCGAACTTCGCCCAGCGCCAGGCGGACCCCGAGGCCATCGCCCGTATGGAGGCGATGGAGCGGCGCATCACCACCACCATCGACACCTCCGATGTCGCCGCCCGGAAGCGGGCGGCACTCTCCGCCCACGCCAGCCAGTTGGATCAGTCGTGGTGGCTCAAGTTCCCGGAGGACATGTTCACCGAGGTGTTCTCCCACGAGTCCTTCATCCGGGCCCGGGATCGGACCGGGGCTCCGGTGCCGGAGGATGATCTCTTTTCCGGATTGCGCTGAACCGATGATGGACGAGGCCGTGGCGGCCGTCGAGGCCGCCCTAGGGGCCGGGGCGGCCTATGCCGATGCCCGGGTGATGCTCACCCGGAGCGAGGCCATGTCGGCCCAGAACGCCGAGATCGAGGACATGCGCCGGGCGGAGTCGACGGGTGTGGGCGTGAGAGCCCTGATCGGCTCCTCCTGGGGCTTCTTCGCCGTGGCCGACCTCTCGCCCGCCTCGGTGCGCCGGGCCGGGGAGCGGGCCGCCGAGACGGCCAAGGCATCGGCCCGGGTGGCCGGCCCCGCCCTGGAGCTGGCCGAGGTCCCGTCGGTGGTGGATCACTGGGAGAGCGCCTGCGGGGAGGAACCCCTGTCCGTCTCCCTGTCCGAGAAGGGCGACCTCCTAGTGGCGGTGACCCGGGCCTCACTGGCGTCGGGGGCCCGGCTGGCCCAGGCGTCCTACCGGATCTGGGACACGGACAAGGCCTTCGCCTCCAGCCAGGGCTCGCGCATCTCCCAGCGGATCAGGGAGTGCGGGGCGGAGATGTCGGCCACGGCGGTGGGCGACAGCGAGACCCAGCGTCGTTCCTACCCCGGCATCCGGGGTCAGTACGGCACCCAGGGCTGGGAGCTGGTCCGATCCCTGGACCTGCCGGCCAACGCCGCCCGGGTCGGGGAGGAGGCGGTGGCCCTTCTCTCGGCCCCGCCGTGCCCCGAAGCCACCACCGACCTCATCCTCGGCTCCGAGCAGATGGCCCTGCAGATACACGAGTCGGTGGGCCACGCCACCGAGTTGGACCGGATACTGGGCTGGGAGGCGGCCTTTGCCGGGACGTCGTGGCTCGATCTCGCCCAGATGGGCTCGCTCCGCTTCGGCTCCGAGCTCATGAACATCACCGCCGACGCCACCCTGCCCGGCGCCCTCGGATCCTTCGGCTATGACGACGAGGGCACCCCGGCCCAACGCGTCGACATCGTGCGGGACGGGATGTGGGTCGGGGTCCTCTCCGGTCGGGACTCCGCCGCCCTGGCCGGCATCCCGGCCGGGGGCATGGTGCGCGCCGACGGCCATGACCGCATCCCGATGGTGAGGATGACCAACATCGGCCTCCTGCCCGGTCCGCACTCGCTGGAGCAGATGGTGACCGAGACCTCCGACGGCATCCTCATGGACACCAACCGGTCCTGGTCCATCGATGACCGCCGGCTCAACTTCCAGTTCGGATGTGAGATCGCCTGGGAGATCAAGGACGGCCGGCAGGGCCGGATGCTGCGCAACCCGACCTACACCGGTATCAGCCCGAAGTTCTGGGGTTCGATGGACATGGTCGGAGGACCGTCGGAGCTGACCTACTGGGGCACCCCCAACTGCGGCAAGGGCCAACCCATGCAGATCGGCCACACCGGCCACCCGGCGGTGCCCTGTCGGTTCCGCGGCGTGAGGGTGGGGGTCCGTTGACCAGCCGCCCCGAGCCGGATGCGGCTGCCCTGGCCGATCACGTCCTTGATGTGGTCGGCGGCCGGGCCGACGCCACCGTCTCCGTGCAGCGGGTGAGCGACGGCCTCACCCGCTTCGCCAACTCCTTCATCCACCAGAACGTGGGCGATGAACACACGCTCGTCACTCTCGAGTTGGTGAACAACGGACGTCCGGCTGCCGCCTCGACGTCAATGGTCGACGACGCCTCGTTGGCCCGCCTGGTGGAGGACGCCCTGACGGCGGCTTCGGTCCGCCCGGTCGATCCCAATTGGGCGGGCCTATGCCCGCCGGCCCCCCAGCACTTCAACGGGGTCCATTACGACCCGGACACCACCGCCGTAGGACCCGACGAGCGGGCGGGCGTGGTGGAGGGCTTCGTGGAAGCGGGGGCGGGCCTGGAGTCGGCCGGCTACTGCCAGACCACCACGGTCGAGACGCTGCTGGTGAACTCGCTCGGCCAGCGGGTGTCGGACCGGACCACCCAGGCGATCATCGACGGCATCCATCGGGATGGGCGAGCGGACGGGTGCGGGTCGGTGGCGACGAGCAGCTTCGCCGATCTGGACGGGTACCAGGTGGGCTCGACGGCCGCTAGCAGAGCCCGGGCCGGCACCGATCCGATCGAGTTGGCCGCCGGTCGCTACGAGGTGGTCCTCGACCCGCGCTGCGTCGCCTACATGATGGACTTCTTCTCCATCTACGGCTTCAACGCCCGCGCCGTCCAGGAGGGCCGCTCCTTCGTGTCGGTGGGCGAGATGCAGATGGATCCGTCCGTGTCCATCTGGGACGACGCAGGGGATCCGCGCCACTTCGGGCCTTCCTACGACAGCGAGGGAACGCCGAAGGCCCGTTTGGACCTGGTCAAGGCCGGGCTGACCGTGGGCGTGACCCACGACCGGCGCACGGCCGCCAGGTCGGGGGCCGCCTCCACCGGACACGCCGTGCCCGGTGGGGCGAGCATGGGAGCCCTGGCCAACAACCTGTTCCTCGGTCCCTCCTCGACGGCCGGAGTGTCGAGCGAGGAATTGGTCGCCGGCGTGCAGCGGGGACTGTTGGTCAGCGACTTCTGGTACACCCGGGTCCTCGACCCCAAGACGCTGGTAGTGACCGGCCTGACCCGCAACGGCGTCTTCCTCATCGAGGACGGTGTGGTCGGGCCGGCCGTCTCCAACCTCCGCTTCACCCAGTCCCCGGTGGCCGCCCTGGCACCGGGCCGGGTGCTCGGCATCGGCAATGACGCCTCCCTGGCGCCAGGGGGCCTGCACTTCTCCTGGAACCACGCCCCCAGCCTGCGTCTGGAGCACTGGGCCTTCACCGGCACCGCCTCCGGGTAGCCGGCGCCGGAGCCGGCGCCGGTGGGCGCCGCCGGGCTTACAGGTTGGCGGTGGCTTCCTCCAAAAGCTCGGCAAAGCGAGCTTCGGCCGCCGCCCGCCGGGTCGGGACATGCTCGGTCGGCACATCGACGGCCTTGTATTGCTTGAGCACCTGGCGGGCCACGGTGACCCTGTGGACCTCATCGGGCCCGTCGTAGATCCGGGCGGCCCGGGCGGCGCGGTACATGTGCTCGAGAGGTAGGTCGGTGGAGAAGCCCAGCGACCCGTGCACCTGGATGGCGCGGTCGATCACGTTGTAGAGCACCTGGGCCCCCCAGAACTTGATCATGGCGATCTCGACCCGGGCCGCCGGCGCCCCCACCTGGTCGATCTTCCAGGCGGCGTAGAGAGTCATGAGCCGGGCGGCCGTCATCTCGGCCATGGAGTCAGCCACCCAGTTCTGCACCGTCTGCTTCTCAGCCAGGGTCGAGCCGTGGACGTAACGGGATACGGCGCGCTCGCAGAGCATGTCGAAGGCCCGTCGGGACTGGCCCAGCCAGCGCATGGCGTGGTGGATCCGTCCGGGGCCCAGCCGCTTCTGGGCCAGCAGGAAGCCTTCGCCTTCGTTGCCGATCAGATTCTCATAGGGAACCCGAACATCCTCGTAGAGGATTTCCGAATGGCCACCGGGAGCGCCGGTCCGCTCGAAGGGGTGCTCCATGGTCGGGATGTCCCGGAGGATCTTGACGCCCGGGGTGTCGGCGGGGACCACGATCATGGAGGTTCCCTGGTAGGCGTGGACGTCGGGGTTGGTGACGGCCATGACGATGAGGATGTCAGCCATCGAGCCGTTGGAGGTGAACCACTTGTGGCCGTTGATGACCCACTCGTCCCCGTCACGCATGGCCCGGGTGCTGATGAGGGTCGGGTCGGCACCGGCTCCGGGTTCGGTCATGGAGAAGGCGCTGCGGATCTTGGTCTCCAAGAGAGGCTCCAACCACCGCTCCCGCTGCCAGGCCTTGGAAGGGTTCATCTCGATCCCGACGGCGATGATCTCGGCGTTACCGGAGTCGGGGGCATTGTTACCGAAGACGAAGGGAGCCAGCGAGCACTGGCCCAGGATCTCGTGCATCAGGCCGAGCTTGACCTGGCCGAATCCCCCGCCGCCCATCTCCGGAGGCAGGTGGGACGCCCACAGGCCCTGAGCTTTGACCTGCTCCTGGAGGGGCCGGACGATCTTCAGCATGGTGGCGTTGTCCAACTCGAGGGTCTCGAGCGGGATGATCTCGTCGCGCACGAAGCTGCGCATCCACTCCAGCTTCGCCTCGAACTCCGGTTCGGTCGAGAAGTCCCAGGCCACGGCCCCTCCTAGCTGGTCGGTCGGACCGCCGCCTCCCGGCGATCCGTCGGAGCCGAACCTACTTGAGGATCAGGTGCTCCAGCCTCCGGGACGCGACCACCAGGCCCCCCACGGACATGACCAGCAGGTAAAGGCAGTGACCCAGCATGGACCAGCTGGGGGTGCCCAGATCCAGACCCCGGATGACAGCCACGCCCTGGTAAAGAGGCGTGACCAGCACCAGCTCCCGCAGTCCGGACGGGTAGACCGAGAGCGGGTAGAACGTGCCTGAGAAGAGGAACATCGGCATGAGGGCCAGGGTGACGAAGTCGAAGTCCTGCCAGGAGCGCATATAGGTGGTGGCGGCCATGGCCACGGCGGCAAAGCCGAATCCCTCCAGAAGGGAGGCCGGCACGGCCAGGGCGGCCCAGGGCGAACGGACCAGGCCCATGAGGGCCATAACCACCAGGAAGGCGGAGGAGTAGATTCCACCCCTCAGCACCGCCCAGGAGATCTCGCCCAGAGCCACGTCCCCGCTGTCCATCGGCGTGGCCAGCACAGCGTCGTAGACCTTGGCGAACTTGAGCTTGAAGAAGACCCCGAAGGAGCCGTCCATGACCGCCCCGTTCATGGACGAGACCGCCATGAGGGCCGGGGCCACGAAGGCGGTATAGGAGATCAGATGACCACCGGGGCCGGCCACCGGACCGGCCAGCTTGCTGATGCCCACCGAGATGGACAGCAGATAGAAGAGGGGCTCGAAGAACCCGGACACGAACATGATCCACATCCGGAAATACACGCGTCCGTTGCGCTCGACCAGGCGCATGGCCCGGCGCGACCCCAGGGACCAGGTGGGAGTGATGCGGAGGCTGGCTGCAGCTCCGGCCGCTCCCTCCCCGGCGCGATCGAGAACCGAGGGAGTGCTCACGCGGCCAGCCTCCGGGAGAAGGTCCGACGGGCCACCAGAGTGGCGCCGGCTATAACGACCAGCAGATAGGCGACGTGGCCCAGGCTGGCGGCCCAGGAGGCGTCACCGAGCGACAAGGATCGGCACAGGGCCACCCCGTGCCACAACGGGGTGATGTAGGCCAGCGGCCGGATCCAGGCCGGCATCTGGGAGAGAGGGAAGAAAGTCCCGGAGAACAGGAACATGGGCATGACCACGAAGCGGATGACGCCGATGAGGGCCTGGTCAGACTCCCGGGTGGCGGTAAAGGCGGCCGAGGGTACGGCCATGGACATCCCGGTCAGGACGGCCACCGGAACCGCCGCCAGCACCTCGGGCGAGCGGGGGGCGCCGAAGGCGAACATGGCCCCGAGGAAGATGGCCGAGACCATCGCCACCCGGGTGGCCATCCAGAGGAGATGGGCGTAGAGGACCTCGGTGACGGTTATGGGCGTGGCCAGCATGGCCTGGTAGAACTTGATCCACTTGATGCCGGCCATCACCGGAAACATGCCCTCAATGGCGGCCATCTGCATGGCCGAGGCGGCCAGCAGGCCGGGAGCGATGAAGTCCAGATAGCTCACTCCGCCGAGCTGGTGAGCCGAGGAGCCGTGGCGATCGACCAGGGTGCCGAGTCCCACCCCCATAGCCGCCATGAACAGGGCCGGGGTCAGGAATCCGGAGGCTAGCGACGCCCGCCAGGTCCGCTTGTAGATGTGGGTCCAGTACAGGTAGGAGCGCCAGATCCGGTGGGCCGACTCCTGGGCCGAGCCTCGGGTGGCGGTGATGATCATCAGTCCACCAGGGTGCGGCCGGTCAGACGCAGGAACACGTCCTCCAGGCTGGACCGGCGCACGAAGGACGCCACCGGATCGAGTCCCCGTTCGGCCAGGGACTTGGCCGCTGATTCCCCGTCATCGGTGTAGACGAGCAGCCGGTCGGGCAGGGTCTCGATCCGTTCCCCCAGTCCGGCCAGCTGGCTGGCCAGGGGCGCATGGTCGTCCACCCGGAAACGCAGCTCCAGCACCTCACGGGTCGAGTACTGGGAGATCAGATCCCGGGGTGAGCCCTCGGCGGCTATCCGGCCCTTGTCCATGACCACCAGCCGGTCACAGAGCTGTTCGGCCTCGTCCATGTAATGGGTGGTGATGATGAGGGTGACGCCCTGCTGTTTGAGCCGGTAGAGCCGGTCCCAGAGCAGGTGGCGGGCCTGGGGGTCGAGGCCGGTGGTGGGCTCGTCCAGGAGGAGCAGCTCGGGCTCACTGATGAGCGAGCGGGCAATGGTGAGCCTGCGCTTCAGGCCTCCCGACAGGGGGTCGACCTTGTCATTGGCCCGGTCGGCCAGCTGAGCGAAGTCCAGCAATCGCCCGGCCCGCTCCCGGATGACCTTGCGGGGCAGGTCGAAGTAGCGCCCGTAGACCAGGAGGTTGTCCAGGACGGTCATCTCCAGATCCAAGGTGTCGTCCTGGGGGACCAGGCCGATCCGGCTGCGGATGCGGGGCCCGTCGGTGGCCGGATCCATGCCCAGGATGCGCAGGGTCCCCGAACTGAGGGGGGACATGCAGGCGATCATCCTCATGGTCGAGGTCTTCCCGGCCCCGTTGGGCCCGAGGAAGCCGAACGCCTCCCCGGGCGCGACGTCGAAGTCGATGCCGTCCACGGCAACGAAATCTTCGAAGCGCTTGGTAAGGGCGCGCGCCTGAATAAGGGGGGACTCGGGGGACAAGGCGTTCGACTGTAGTGAGGGCATCTGTTCGGGCACTAACGAAAATCCCGGGAAGGGGCGGCGGTGGCGGCGATATCCAGGGCTTCGATGCGCCTCACCACCA
>DATLUK010000367.1:0-5456 GCA_035533195.1 Acidimicrobiales bacterium
TCCCGGCGCAGGACCCGGTGGTGGACGTCTTCACGCCGATAGGTGGCGATGCCGGCGTCGATCATGACCGCCGTGCTGACGGTGCCGGCCAGCCCGATGAGCCGGCGGGCCCGGCCAGGATCACCGAGGCGGGCCCGGGCCGTCTCCAATAGCCCGGCGGTCTGTTCCCTGGCCGCCTTCAGCTGATCGGCATGAGGAGGATCGGCGTGAAAGAACCGCTCCGACATCCGCACGCAACCCACGTCGAGGGAGACGGCATCGTCACCGAGCACCAACTCGGTGGATCCGCCTCCGATATCGAGAACAAGATACGGCCCGGCTGATGGGTCAAGCTCCCGGGTGCCCCCGGCGTAGGACAGGGCGCCTTCCTCCTGACCGGATAGCAGCTCCGGGCGCACCCCGATGACCTGCTCAGCCCCGGTAAAGAACTCGTCCCTGTTATCGGCGTCGCGCGCCGCCGAGGTGGCCACCGCCCGACGCCGGCCCACCCCATGTGCTTGCATGGCCAGGCCGTATTCGCGGAGGGCGGCCAGGGTCCGATCGATGGCCTCGGGTGAGAGTCGGTGGTTCCGGTCTACGCCGTCGCCCATTCGGGTTATGACCATGCGGCGGTCGAGGGTCGCGCCGGACCCATCCACGATCAGCAGCCGGGTGGAGTTGGTGCCGCAGTCGATGGCGGCCACTGCACCGGTCACGGTCGGCCCGCTTCGGCGCGGCCGTCCAGTTGATCCGCCACCCACCGCCCCACCGGGTCATCACCCCCGGCCAGATACCAGGCGTAGTGGGCATGCAGGCACTTCACGCCCCGTCGGGTGCCGCCCACTCCGCCGGAGGGCTTAGGTCCACCCCAGCCCGGCGGGAGCGCCGCATCCCGCTCGGCGGCGTAGCGTCTATGAGCATCCTCCAGCTCGAGGGGATCCACCTCCGATTCGGCCTGTCTGACCCCGCCGTCGGACTCGATCCGGCTTACGGCGGCGCGCTGAGTACCCCCGACCAGCCAGTAGCGGGTGGGCATGGGGCGCCCGTCATGGGTCAGGGGTTCGTTACGGATGACCACAGGAGAGCCGTCGGCGCCGGCCACCACCACCTGGTAGTCCACCGTCGGGGGCCGGCCCAGCAGCTCCGTGACTCTCGAATCGACCGGCTCGGGCGTTGCTGTCATCTGCGGACCGGTTCCAGGTGGCCGCCGGTCATGCGCTCCGGTGACTCATCCCCGCCGTAAAACACGCCAAAGGATCAGCAGGACCATGAGCCCCAGACCGACCGGGACCAAGCGCTTGGTCACCGACCCTCCGGCCGCCTCCAGCAGATTGACCGGCTCGGCCGGGGCGGAGTGGATGGTCCGGGGTCCAGCGGGAGCGACGGGCCGGGGCGCGGTGGGCGCGACCGGCGGTGCCGGAGCCGGTGCAGCCGGCTCGGCCGACACAGCTGATGCAGACGCAGCCGGCGCCGACACAGCCGGCTCGGGCGACACAGCCGGCTCGGGCGACACAGCCGGCTCGGCCGGCGTGGCCCCGGTGAGCACATCGGCCTCCAGCCGGGCCACGAACTGGGCCAGCAGCTTGGCGCTGACATCGGCCAGGACGCCCCGGCCGAACTGGGCCACCTTGCCTGTCACGGCCAGGTCGGTGGTGATCCGCACCGCCGTCCCGTCGCCTTCCTGGGTCAGCTCGGCCTTGACCGTGGCCGAGGCGTTGCCCTGGCCCCTCGTGTCGCGGCCCTCGGCCCGCAGCACGGCCCGGTGGGAGGTGGCATCCAGTTCCTCAAAGCTGGCCTTGCCCTTGTACTGAGCGGTGATGGGCCCGACCTTGATCTTGACGATGCCCCGGTACTCATCACCCTCGACCTCCTGGAGCTGGGCCCCGGGCATACACGGGGCGATCCGCTCCAGGTCGGTCAGCACGGCCCAGGCATGGTCCACGGGGACCGACACGCGGAACTCATTGGTCAACTCCATCGGGACAGATCCTCCACGGTGTCTACGTCAGCGGGCTGGCCCGGGCACGCTACCTCCGCCACCAGATCCGGCCGCGCCGACATCAGTACCCGGGCGCCTTCGTCCCCGGCTACCGGCAGGAGACCCCATACCGATTCCTCCAGGCGAACGGGCGGGCGGCGCCGGCCGTCGAAGGTGGCGGACACGATCGGCTTGGACCGCTCGGCCGCCACCAACCGCCAGGCTTCGGGGGGGACCAGGGGCTGGTCGGCCAGGCCGACCACGATGGCGGCATGTCCCTGGTGACGGGCCCAGGAGACGGCCACCTGCAACGAAGAGGCCTGGCCCGAGGACCAGTCGTGGTTCTCGATCAGGGTCACCTCCTCGGACATGGCCTCGCTCAGATCGACGGCCCCGCTGATCACCACCGTCTCGTCCAGACCGGCGGCCAGGGCGTTGGCCACCGCCCAGCTCACCAGCGGCTTTCCCCTCCAGTCGGCCAGGAGCTTGTGACCGGGCCCGCTGAACCGGCTGGCCGCTCCGGCGGCCAGGATGACGGCGGCCTGGGTCAACGGTGCCGGTCGGCGGCGTAAAGGAGCGGGGTCACGCCCCGGGCCGGGGTATCACGCCGGGCTGTGGGCCCGCCACTCGACCGGATAGACGGTCTGGGGGACGGTGACGCCTTTGAGGGTCACGTCCCTGGACTCACCGAAGCGGAACTCACCGGTGGCCCCGGCCAGCTCTTTGAGGAGAGAGGAGACCAGGATCTCCGACTCGGTGGCCTCCCCGGTGATCCGGCTGGCCAGGATGACGGTGCGGCCCAGGAAGTCACCGTTCTCGCGCACGGTCTCGCCCGTGTGCAGGCCCTGGTGAATGCGGATGGGCTCGGTGTGCTCCTTGCACCAGTCATCGCTGGCCCGTTGGATGGCGATGGCGCACCGCAGAGCCCGCGACGCCCCGGCAAAGGCAACCATGAAACCGTCGCCCTGAACCTTCACCTCGTAGCCCTCATAGGCGGCCAGCTGACCCCGAACGATCTGCTGGTAGGACTTGAGCAGCTCGTGGGTGGCCCGGTCGCCCAGGCGTTCGGTCATCTCGGTGTAACCGCACACGTCGGAGAAGAGGATGGTCACGGTGCCGTCCGGCGCCGCCGGCACCGCGGACAGCTCCGTCTCGTCCGGGAGGGTCTTCTCCTCGCCCTGTTCCAGTTCCATGCCCCAGCGCAGCCCGTAGGTCCCGATGCCCGGCACCCACACTCCAGCAAACTTCTCTCCCCTCCCATCCGGTCCCGTGCGCAGATCGGGCCCCGGCCCGAACCTCGGCCCGGGCCGGAGGGGCCGGTCCGGGAGGACCGGATCGTGCCCGTGACCCCGGTGGTGCTCCGGGCCCCCGCCCCGACGCTGGTTGCGGCGCTCCACTTTCTCCAACTCCCTGGCCACCCGGTCGTTGACCTGGCGCAGCACCGCGTCGCGCAGGTCGGCCCCGGCCACCGGCAGGGCGGCGGCGGGTGTCTCCCCGGCCGCCATCTCCCGGAGCAGATTGGTAGCCGTCTTCTTGAGGGCCGCCCGGGTCTCCTTGGGTGACCGGATCGGTCGGGAGCGGACGTCGACGCCACCCATGACCGGAAAGGCCCGCACCACGATGCGGGGCGAGCCGGGTATGACCGGGACGTCGGCCACCTTGAGGTTCTTCCCCCCCATGAGAGGGAACCCGGTCATCTCTACCGCGATGCCCTCGGGCACGATGATGCTGATCCCGCCCATCACCGAGACGGCCGTGACCACGATCTCATCGCTTTCGAACTCGGCCTGGCGGAAGTCGATCTCGCAGCCGCCCATGATGGCCACCGCCGTCACATGCGAGCCGGTGCGCCAGCGCCCCTTGCGGCCGTTGCCGCCCATGATGGCCACCACCCATCGGGTCATCCGGGCCCGTCGGGTGGACGGGGCGGGGGGGCCGCCGGTGTCGAGGATGGGCAGGCCCACCGTGGCCTGGTTCAGGTCGCCCCGGCTCTGGGCGGCCAGGGCCACCCCGACCCTCTCGGAGAACTCGTCCAGGGTCAAACGTCCGTCGGCGGTGTGGGTCCGCAGCAGCTCGACCACATGGGCCCGCTGGTCGTCAGAAACGCGCTCCTCGAGAGCTCCAGCGCCGGGGTCGATGTCCATGGGCCCTCAGTCTGTCGCAGACGGGACGCCCGCGTCCTGGTGGATCGGGCCCCGAGAGTCCCTCAGGGAGGTGACCCCGCCCGGTCCGGGGCCGCCCACCCGCAGGGCGATGATCTCGGCGCAGATGGAGATGGCCGTCTCCTCCGGGGTCCGGGCGCCGATGTCGAGGCCGATGGGGCCCATCACCCGGACCAGGTCGGCCTCGGCCGCTCCCGCCTCCAGCAGACGGGCCGTGCGCTCGGCGTGGGTGCGGCGCGAGCCCATGGCTCCGAGGTAGCCGACCCGGGTGCGCAGGGCTGCCACGATGGCCGGGATGTCGAACTTGGGGTCGTGGGTCAGGACGCAGACGGCGTCCCGGGGGGCAAGCTGGTCGGCAATGGTGTCGAGATAGCGGTCGGGCCAGGACACCACCACCTCATCGGCCTGGGGGAAGCGGGCGGTGGTGGCGAAGACGGGCCGGGCGTCACAGACCACCACCCGGTAGCCAAGCACCTTGGCCACCCGGGCCAGAGCGGCGGTGAAGTCCACGGCGCCGAAGATGACCATGAGCGGGGGCCGGGCGAAGGCCTCCACGAAGACGACCACCTCCCGCTGGTTGGCCTGGCCGTGCCGGCCGTAGTGGCGGGTGCCGGTGAGACCCGACTCCAGGGCGGCCAGTGCATCGCGGGCGATGACCCGGTCCAGGTCGGCATCCCCCGTCGTGCCGAGGGCGGGCTGGTCCGGGCGGACCACGATCTTGGCCCCCAGGCGGGGCATCACCTCCCCCTCAGCCGGCTGGCTCTCCCAATCGGCGGGGTCGGTCAACTCCACCACGGTGGCCATGGCCACCTCTTCCTCGGCCCGGATGGCGTCCCTGACGGCCTCGTACAGGCTCACCAGTCGAGGGGCTCGACGAAGACCCGGATCGTCCCGCCGCAGGTGAGTCCGACGGCAAAGGCAGCCTCGTCCGAGTAGCCGAAGGTGCACATCCGGGGCTCTCCCGCCTCCAGGACGGCCAGGGCCTCGGTCAGGACGGCTCCTTCGACGCAACCGCCTGAGACGGAGCCGGCTACTTCGCCGTCTTCGTTCACGGCCATCGTGGCCCCGGGGTCACGCGGACCCGAGCCCAGGACGTCCACCACCCGGGCCAGGGCCACCCGCCGGCCGGCCCGGCGCCAACGCTCGATGTCGCCCAGGACCTCCTTCACGCCTGCATCACCCTTCCCACCGGCCCGCCCGCCGGGCGCTCGGCCACCACCTCGGCCAGTGCCTCCAACGAAGCCAGCGAATGTCCCTCCACCAGTTGGTCAACAAACGGTAGGGCGGCCGCCATTCCCCGGGCCAGGGGGGCGTAGCCGGGCGAGGCCTTGAGGGGG
>DATLUK010000368.1:0-4106 GCA_035533195.1 Acidimicrobiales bacterium
GGGATGTCGGCGGCCCACCGGGCCAGATCCTTCGCCTCCCGGTGCATCCGCTGGGGCACCTCCAGCCAGCCCAGGCGGGTGGACGCCACGTTTCCGGCCGGCCAGAGGGTGTCGTCACCCGCTCGGAGCCGCTGGGCCAATGTGCTCACCGGCTGACGGCCCCGGCCTTATCGTTGAGACGCTGCATGAGTTCGTTGAAAGACTTGGTGAAGGCGGCCACCCCTTCTTCCTCCAGCACCTTGGAAACGTCGGCCATGTCCACTCCGAGGGCGTCGGCCCGTTCCAGATCGGCGCGGGCGGCATCGACCTCGGCATCGACCGTCCGGCCGACGGTGCCGTGGTCGAGGAATGCCGCCACGGTGGCGTCGGGCATGGTGTTAACGGTGTCGGGACCGATCAGGCTGTCGACGTACAGGAGATCGGCGTAGTCCTTGTTCTTGGTGGAGGTCGAGGCCCACAGCGGCCTTTGCACATTGGCCCCCCGGGCGGCCAGGGCATCCCAACGCGGTCCGGAGAAGCGCTCCCGGAAAAGTTGATAGGCGAGCTTGGCCTGAGCGACGGCCAGGTGCCCCTTGAGGGCGCGGGCCTGCTCGGCGCGGGCGGCATCGGCGGCCTGGGCCGCCACCTGGTCGAGGCGCCGATCGGCCTCGGTGTCGACGCGCGAGATGAAGAAGGAGGCGACGCTGTGCACCGCGGAGGGGTCGCCTCCGCCGGCCGCGAAGCTCTCCAGACCGGAGATGTAGGCCTCCATCACATCCGAGTAACGGTCCAGACTGAAGATGAGGGTGACGTTGATGCTGCGCCCCTCGGCGATCATCTGGTGGATGGCGGGCACCCCGGCCTCGGTGGCGGGGATCTTGACCAGCAGATTCGCCCTGGCGATCCGTTCGTGTAGGTAGCGGGCCGAGCGGATGGTGGCCTCGGTGTCTTCGGCCAGAGCGGGGGAGACCTCCAGGGAGACGAAACCGTCCCGGCCCCCGGATTCCTCGTGTAGAGGGGCGAAGCAGGTCAGAGCGCCTTCGATGTCGGAGATGACCAGCTCCCAGTAGGCGTCCTGCACCGTCTTGGTCGCCAGTACCTCGCTGAACTGCGCGTCGTAATCGGCGCCGGCCTCGATGGCCTTCTGGAAGATGGTGGGGTTGGACGTCACCCCGCGGATGCCCTGGCCGATGAGCCGGGTCAGAGTTCCATCGGAGAGGAACGAACGCTGGAGGTTGTCGAGCCAGGGACTCTGACCCTCTTCATGGAAGAGGCGGTCGAGATTGGACATGATCGAACCCTACCCACGGCTGCCCTCCTCGAAGAGGGCGACCGAAGCCGACATCCCGAATAGGCGGTTGCGCCCGGCCAGGGGCCCGATCTCCCCGGCGGCGGACATGCCGGCCAGGGGGACCTCACCGAGGGAGTCGGCCAAAGCCTCGGCGTCGTGGTCCGGGCCGCCGAAAAGTCGCGTCCCGCGACCGTTGCAGCTGAACAGGAGAGCCGCGGCGGCGGCCGAACCAGCGGCCAGGTAGCGCAGGTCGGAGTCGGCCGCGGCCGCATCGCGCAGGTGGTATTGCACCGTCCGGCCCAACTCGACCTCCCCGTTGACGGCCACCGCCCCGATGCTCCGGTCAGCCCCCACCACGTCCAGGAGCAGGAAATCCCCCGGACCGTATTCCTCCCGGCGCTCATCGGTGACCGCCCCGAGGCACAGCCCGCCCGCATTGATGGTCCCGATCTCTCCGGGGTCGAGGTAGTCCTGGACCAGCTCCATGAGCCTGGTCAGCGCCGGGCGGCCGGCCAGCTCGTAGATGACGCCGCCCTCGGCCCGGGTGACGACCCAGGGCCGGCCCACCGGGCGGGCACCCTGGGAGACGAGGGAGCGGATGCCTGATCCCGGCCCCAGGAATACCCCCACCGCTCCCGAGCTGACGACCCGACTGTCGACGGCCAGTCGGTTTCCACCCGGACCAACCGCAGCCGATGCCAGGCCCCCGATCACCGGCAGGGAAGGGAAGCGCCCGCCGATGCCGGCCAGCAGAGCGTTCGCATCCAAGCTGTAGGGATCCGCCACCAGCACCAGCGCCTCGGGCGGGCCGGGCATGTCCGCCGGCCGGGCGGGCAGGCCGCCGGGCGGGATGAGCACACCGTGGGCGGGGAATCCCGAGCCCACCCACAGGCTGACCGCGGCGGAAGCCTCGACCTCACGGCGGGGGCCGGCCACTGATCCGGCGGCTGCTCCTATCAGCACGTTCGGGCCGATGACGGCCCGGACGGCGGCGGCGGCGTCTTCCAGGGCGCCCCCATGGGGAGGGGTGACGAACAGGCAGGCCAGTTCCACCGGGCCGGGCATCTCCTCGATGACCTGGCCTATGACCTCGCCGACGGCGTGGGCCGTAACCGGATGCTCAGAGATGGCAGCGGCAAAGGGCACGCCCTCGGAAGCTATCCCCTCAGGCGGTCCAGACCTCCCGGCCGCCGATCCAGGTGGCCAGAGGCTCCAGGTCGGGGGACAGAACCACCAGGTCGGCACGGGCCCCGGGGGACAGCCGGCCCCGGTCGGCCAGTCCCATCACCTCGGCGGGCACCCGGGAGGCGGCGGCCAGGGCGCTGGCAGGGTCGATTCCGAATTCCACGGCATTGGCCACGGCCCGATCCATGGTGAGGGCGCTCCCGGCAATCGTCCCGTCCGGGCGCCGGGGGGCATCGGTGCCGTCCCGGACCAGGCCCAGGCCACCCACCGCCCCCGAGCGCCAGGCCACGGCGTCAGTGACCAGGGCGATCCCAGGATTGCCCGGACCCCCCGAGCGCCCCGCCCGGGCCGAGAAGGCGCTGAGGACGGCCAGGGGATGGACATGAACCCCGTCGCAGATGATGGTCGGGGTCAGGCGGGGATCGGTCAGGGCCAGGCCGACCAGGCCCGGCCGCCGGTGTTGGAAGGCGCCCATGGCGTTGAAGAGGTGGGTAACCAGGCTGGCTCCGGCATCGACGGCGGCGGAAGCCTCCTCCAGCTCGGCATCGGAGTGGCCCAGGGAGATGACCGTGCCCCGGCGGTGGAGCATGGCCACGGCCTGGCTCGCCCCCTCCAACTCCGGTCCCAGGGTGACCAGGCGGACGATGGGAGGAAGGGCCCCCAGCCAGTCGAGGTCGATAGGGAGCAGGTACCGGGTGTCGTGGGCTCCGGGCCGGCGGCCCAGGAACGGGCCCTCCAGATGGGCGCCGAGCACGGCCGGGCGGGAGCCGCCCCGGGCCGCCGCCCGGGCGATCCGCTCCAGGGGGGTTGCGTAAGCGTCGAGGGGGGCGCTGACGAGCGTCGGGCACCAGGCCACCACCCCCTGGGCGACCAGCAGGTGGTCCAGGCGCTCCCAGTCCGCCTCGGTGATGGCTCGGGCCACGTCGATCTCCTGGTGGCCGTTGACCTGCAGGTCGATGAAGCCGGGGGCGATGATCCGCTCAGGAGGCGAGGCTGGAGCCGGGCCGACCGCCCGGATGAGGCCATCCTCGACTTCCACCGAGGCGGCCGCCAGGCTGCCGTCGGGCAGCAGGACGCAACTGGCCGAGAGAACAGTTCTGGCCGGAGGAGCGGTGCTGGCCGAGGGAGCGGTGCTAGACGGGGGAATCGTCAGGCGGCGCTTTGCGCCTTGAGCTTGGCCTCCTCATGGCGCACGGAGCCCCACCCCCGGCTGACCAGGAGGCGCACCAGCCACCAGCCCGGATCGATCTCCCTGGCCATGTGGGCCAGGCGGGCGGAGGTCGGGGCGGCGTGATGGTTGTTGTGCAGGCCCTCACCGGAGGTCAACCAGGCCAGCCACTGGTTGTTGCGGGCCGGGTTGTCATACCGGCGCCGACCCCAGGTGTGGCCGATGGCATTCACCGAGGCGGACAGGCCGAGATAGCTGGCCATGTGCACGCCGGCGGCCAACAGGGCCCACTTCCAACCCATGACGAGTGCCAACAGGACAGTGCCGATCCCGAGGCCGATGAGGGCATGGTCGAACAGCACGCGGTCCCAGCGGTCGGCCGGGAGGTCCCGGGCGTATTTGGCCACCAGGGTCTCGTCCTTGGCCGCCTTGCGATAGAGCCCGACGTTGCCCAGCTGAACCTTGGCGTAGCCGAGGATGACG
>DATLUK010000369.1:0-4954 GCA_035533195.1 Acidimicrobiales bacterium
GATGGCCCACTTCCTGCTCTCCATGGTGGTCATAGCGGTGGGGGTGGTTCTGGTCCACCGGGACGGCCAGCCGGCCGGGTTGGGGATGGCCCGGGTCAGCCGGGAGACGGTGCTGGTCAGCCGGGTCATGGTCGGGCTGACCGCAGTGGTCCTGGGGCTCGGAACGGTGGTGACCGGGGCCGGCCCGCACTCCGGCAGCACGGGGGTCGGCAGGCTGCCGATCTCGGCTCGGGACGCGGCCGAGATACACAGCACTCTGGTGATGACTCTGATCGGAGTCACTCTGGCCACCCTCCTGCTCCTGCGGCCGGCCTCGGCCCCCCCCGACGTCGAGCGCAGGGCCAGGGTCCTACTGGCGGTGATGGCGGCCCAGGGGGCCGTTGGCTACACCCAGTACTTCATCGGGGTGCCCGCCGCCCTGGTCGAGGTGCACATCGTAGGGGCGGTGCTGGTCTGGCTGGCCGTGCTCCGCTTCCACCTCTCGCTGCATGCCCGGGTGCCCGAACCCTCTGTACCGGTGGGCGACACGATGGGGACGTCTGAGCCGGCTTCGGCCCAGTCGGCCTCCGTTCTCGCCTCGGCGTGAGTGGCCCGGGACGGGGCGTCGTTCTGGCGGCCCCGATGGCGCCCACCGCGCCGAGCGAGGTCCGCCAGACCGCCGATGAGACCAAGCTGCGACCGGACCGGCCCTGGCTGGTGATCGTCTGGAACGACCCGATCAACCTCATGACCTATGTCACCTACGTGTTCCAGAAGCTCTTCGGCTACAGCAAAGCCAAAGCCACCAAACTGATGCTCCAGGTCCATCACGAGGGACGGGCCGTGGTCACGAGCGGCACCCGGGAGCGGGCCGAGATGGACGTCTTCCGCCTGCACGAGCACGGCCTATGGGCGACCATGGAGCAGAGCGACTGACGGGTACAGGGCAGAGCGACTGATGGGTACAGGGCAGAGCGACTGATGTTGAAACCGGGCAAGCGGGTCAAGCGGGGCCGGCGGGGCGACTACGAGCTGTCCCTCCCGGAGCAGGAGCGGGAGCTGTTGAGGTCGCTGCCCGGCCAGCTGATCGAGCGGCTGGAGGCGGGACCGGACGAACCCGACCTGGTCCGGCTGTTCCCTCCGGCCTACACCCGGGACGAGGATCAAAAAGCTGAGCAGGAGTACCGGGGCCTGATGGGCACCGACCTGGTGGACCGCCACAAAGGAGCACTCGAGGTCATGGCGGCCACCATCGACGCCGACCGGCTGGACGAGGAACAGATGGCGGCTTGGCTGACGTCGCTAAACGAACTGCGCCTGGTGCTCGGCACCCGCCTGGACGTCAGCGAAGACCAGATCCCCCCACCACCGGGAGACCCACGAGCCGCGGGCTTCGCCCTCTACTCCTATCTGTCGTGGCTGCAGGGCCAGGTCATCGACGCCATGTCAGGTGCCCTATGAGTGCATCGTTCGATCACCGGGTTCCAGTAGACGTCGACACAGCCCTGGCGGTGGACCTGTGGCCGGCGGAAACGGGTAGCGCGGCCGCCTTCCTCCTCGTGCACGGCCTGGCCTCCAATGCCCAGCTGTGGTGGGAAAGCGCAGCGCATCTGTCGGAACTGGGCCACCCGGTGGCGACCGTGGACCAGCGGGGCCATGGGCGCTCGGACAAGCCGGCCGAGGGCTACACCCTCGACCAGGCATGCGAGGACCTTCTGTCCGTGGTGGCCCATCTTCGGGGATCAGTCCCCGGGTTCGATCGGCGGCTCATCGTGGCCGGGCAGTCCTGGGGAGCCAACGTCGCTCTGGAACTCGGCTACCGCCACCCGGATGTCTTCAGCGCAGTGGTGTGCGTTGACGGCGGGACCATTGAACTGGCCGCCCGCTTCCCGGACTGGGAGTCCTGCGCCGCCGCCCTGGCCCCGCCCCGCACCAAGGGGCGGCGGGCGGCGGACATCGAGGCGTTCATGAACCAGGCCCATGCGACCTGGCCGGCGTCAGGCATTACCGCCCAGATGGCCAACTTCGAGGTGATGGCGGACGGGACGGTCGCCCCCAGGCTGAGCTTCGAGAACCACATGACACTCCTGCGGGCGCTGTGGGGACACCATCCCTCCACCCGGTACGCCGGGATGAAGGTCCCGGTGCTCATGGTGCCCGCCGACAGCGGTCAGGCCAGTTGGACGGCCGACAAGCGCAAGTCGGTGGATGAGGCCCTGGCCGCCCTACCCAGGGGAAAGGCCCACTGGTTCTCCCCGGCCGACCACGACATCCACGCCCAGTTCCCCGTCGAGCTGGCCGATGTGCTGCACGTGGAGGCAACCGAGGGACTCCTGGCGTGATGCCGAACGAGGATGGAGCCATCCCCCGGCTGTTGACGATTATGGGCTCGGGGGAGACCAGCCCGACCATGGTGAAGACCCATCGGGCCCTGCTGGAACGGATGGGCCGGCCGCCGGTGCCGGCGGTCTTGATGGACACCCCGTACGGGTTCCAGGAGAACGCGGCGGACATCACCGAAAAGGCGGTGGCCTACTTTGCCGAGAGCGTGGGGGCAGCTATTGAAGTAGCCAGTTTCCGCTCGGCCGCCGAGACGGCCGACACTGTCGCCCACGAGAAGATGCTGGGCCGGCTACGGCGGGCCCGCTACGTGTTTGCCGGCCCGGGGTCCCCGTCCTACGCCCTCACCCAGTGGAAGGACTCGGCCGTACCCGGGATCCTCACCGACAAGCTGGAGCGGGGCGGAGCCGTCACCTTTGCCAGCGCCGCGGCGGTAACCCTCGGCGTGGTCACCGTGCCGGTCTATGAGATCTACAAGGTCGGAGCCGAGCCGCGGTGGCTGGACGGCCTCGACCTGCTCCGAGCCACCGGCCTCTCGGCGGCGGTCATCCCGCACTACAACAACGCCGAGGGAGGGAACCACGACACCCGCTTCTGCTATCTGGGGGAGCGTCGGCTGCGCCGGCTCGAGGAGGATCTGCCCGACGACGCCTTTGTACTGGGAGTCGATGAGCACACCGGCCTGGTCATCGACCTGGACGCCGGGACAGCCGAGGTGGTCGGACTGGGCGTGGTGACGGTGCGATCCAAAGGCCGCTCGGCCGAGGTGCCCTCCGGGGAGACGGTCACCATCGACCAGCTCCGATCCATTGCACGGGAGCTGGCCGATCCGACGTCATCCAGCGGGACCCTCGGGACCAGCGGGGAGCCGCAGGGCTCCGACGCCCAAGGGCAACCCGGGGGCGCCGGCGCCGGCTCATCCCCCGCCCCGGTCGTCCAGGAGGGATCCGCGGCGTCCTCCGGATCCGTGGCCCGTGGGACCGCCCGGGTCGCCCGCTCGCCCCTCCTGGAGGCCATCGAGGCCAGGCAGGCGGCCTTCGATGCCGCCGTGGCCGACCGGGACGGCCAGAGCGCAGTGGCCGCCACCCTCGGCCTGGATGATGACTTGGCCGCCTGGTCCGCCGACACCCTCCAGTCCGACGAGAGGGACCGGGGCCGATCCGCCCTCCGGTCCATGATCGTGAGCCTCGGGGACCTGGCCGAGACCGGCCTGCAGGACCCCCGCCGGTTGGTCGGCCCCTTCGTGGAGATGGTCCTGGGGAGGAGGAGGCTGGCCCGGGAGGAGAGGAGATTTGCCGAGGCCGATGCCCTGCGGGATGAGCTGGTGGGCCTGGGAATCGAGATACAGGACACGGCGGAGGGAACCGGCTGGGATCTCCGGAGCGGGGCCGGCCAGAGCGACTGATATCCTCACCGGGCTCTCAGCGGGTACGGGCCCCCATCGTCTAGTGGCCCAGGACGCCGCCCTTTCAAGGCGGTAACACGGGTTCGAATCCCGTTGGGGGTGCTCAATCAGTCAGCCTGAAGTCAGTTATCTGGACCTGTGGTGCAGTTTGGAGTGCACGCCGGCCTGTCAAGCCGGAGGTCGCGGGTTCAAATCCCGTCAGGTCCGCTTGTTTTGTTGGCCCCAACTGGGTCTGGATGGGTCTGGCCCGGAGGTAGCGTTCGGCCGCTAGCGAACTGGCCCAAAGGAGAACCCCCATGGCCATGGCCACCCGACAGCGTCCCCGAACTCTGACCGCCCGGAGCTATCAGCGGTCCGTCGACGCCTTCGGCGTCGGGGCCGGAGAGCAGGTCAGGGCCGCATCGGTTCTGGACAAGGTGGCCGGCCTGACTTTGTTGGCGGTCGGCGCTGGAGTGGTCGGCTACGTGTCTGACTCCACCGGGCTGCTGATCACCTGCCTCGTGATCGGGGCCATATCGGGGATGGCGGCGTGCTGGGTGCCCCGCACCGCCCGGTACCTGGCCGCTCCCTACGCCATCACCGAGGGAATCGTCCTCGGTGCCGTCTCCCATCTCTACGAGTCAATCAACGGCCGGATCGTTCCCCTGGCCATCCTGGTCACGGCAGCCATCTATTTGACCACCCTCATCAGCTACCGGAGCGGACTGGTGCGCGTGACCCACCGCTTCTACTCGATGGCCCTGGCGGCCACGGTGGGCTTCCTGGTCGTGCTGGTGTTCGGTCTCTTTGCCGGTCTACCGACTTTCGGGCCCATGGCCGCCGTGATCGGGGCGGTCGGAATCCTGGTCGGGGTCATGAACCTCTTCATCGACTTCGACTTCATCTACCGGGCCGAGTCCTCGGGGATGCCCAAGGCGGCTGAGTGGAGCATGGCTGTCCTGGTCCTGGTCAGCCTGGTTCTCGTCTACCTCAACGTGCTGCGCTTCATAGGCGCCCTCTCGGGCGGCGGGCGGCGCTAGAGCCCGTCCTGGGAGCGGCCCGGGCCGCTGGAGGATCGGTTAGCCTCCTCGTCCCGGCTCCCTCGGGGGCCACGGTCGGGTAGCTCAGTTGGTAGAGCACGCGCCTGAAAAGCGCGGGGTCACCGGATCGACGCCGGTCCCGACCACCGAGAAAGTCCTGGTCAGGCGGGGTGCGCGAATTGAAAAACCGGGGTTGGCCCGGGTTTCGTGC
>DATLUK010000370.1:0-3018 GCA_035533195.1 Acidimicrobiales bacterium
GGTATCCCGCCGGAACCGGGGAGCGGACCGTTTAGACTCCCCCTCCTCGTATGAAGACTGTGGTCGAAGCCCTAGAGGGCAACAAGGTCAAACTGTCCGTCGAGGTCGACCAGATCGAGTTCGAGACGGCGCTGGAGGCGGTTTTCCGCCGAATGTCGCGGGAGGTGCGCATTCCCGGCTTCCGGCCGGGCAAGGTGCCCCGCCGGGTGCTGGAGGCCCGCATCGGTAAGGACGCCGCCCGGCAGGAGGCCCTTCGGGACGCCCTGCCTGAGTACTACGCCCAGGCCGTGAGGGAGCAGGACGTCGACGCCATCGCCCCCCCAGAGATCGACATCACCAGCGAGGGCGAGGAGAGCCCGCTGACCTTCGACGCCGTGGTCGAGGTCCGCCCCACCGTGGCCATCCCCGGCTACGGCGGTCTGCAGGTGACCATCCCCCGCCTCGAGGTCACCGAGGAGGATGTGGAGGGGCAGGTGAGCCGGCTGAGGGATACCTTCGCCGAGCTCCAGGAGACGACCCGGCCGGCTCAGACCTCCGACCACGTCACCATCGACATCTCCGGCACCCGGGGCGGGGAGAAGGTCGAGGAGGCCTCCACCGAGGACTTCCTCTACGAGGTCGGCTCCGGTTCGTTCCTCCCCGAGATGGATGACCAGCTCAGGGGGGCCAAGGTCGGGGACATCCTCACCTTCGACGGCCCCGCCGAGGAGGGCTCCGAACCCCTGTCCTTCCGGGTCCTGGTCAAGGACATCAAGGAGAAGGTCCTCCCCGATCTCAACGACCACTGGGCCTCCGAGGCCTCCGAGTTCGCCACCCTCGATGAGCTCCGCGCCGACCTGCGCAAGCGCCTGGAGGTGGTCAGGCAGGTCCAGGGGCGCATGGCCCTGCGGGAGGCGGCCCTGGCCGCCCTGGTCGAGCTGGTGGCCGAGGACGCCCCTGAGCCCCTGGTCAACGCCGAGATGGAGCGCCAGCTCCATGAGCTGGGTCATCGGCTGGAGTCCCAGGGGGCCAACATCGGCCAGTACCTGGCAGCTACGGGCCAGGACCAGGAGACTTTCGTGGCCGAGCTGAGGGAGCGGGCCCAGCGGTCGGTCAAGGCCGACCTGGGGCTGCGGGCCCTGGCCGACGCCGAGTCCGTCGAGGTGGAGGACTCCGATATCCAGGAGGAGCTGGCCGGCATGGCCGAGCGCTACAACGCCTCCGCCGCCGATCTGGCCCACCAGCTGGAGGACGCCGACCAGATGGCCTCCCTGCGCTCGGACCTGCGCAAGGGCAAGGCCCTCAACTGGCTGATCGACCACGTCGAGGCGGTGGACGAGGAGGGCCGGCCCGTCGATCTCTCCCTACTGGCGGATCCCCCCGCCGACCTGGCCGACGGGTCTGCCGAGGCCGCCGGGTCGGGCGGGTCCGCCGGGGCCGCGGCCGCCCAAGATCAGGAAGCCGAAGAGTCGACCGCGGAGGTACCCACGTGATCCAACCCATCTACAACTACCTGGTCCCGACCGTGGTGGAGTCGAGCAGCCGGGGGGAGCGGGCCTACGACCTGTACTCCCGACTCCTCAAGGAGAGGATCATCTTCCTCGGGACTCCCATCGACGACACCATCGCCAACCTGGTTTGTGCCCAGCTCCTGTTCCTCGAGTACGAGGACACGGACAAGGACATCAACATCTACATCAACTCCCCGGGTGGCGACATCACCGCTCTGTTTGCCATCTACGACACCATGAAGTTCATAAAGCCGGACAAGTCGACCTTCTGCTATGGCCAGGCCGCCTCCGCTGCCGCCATCCTCCTGGCCGGGGGCACTAAAGGGAAGCGCTTCGCCCTGCCCCACGCCCGCATCCTCATCCACCAGCCCCACGGAGGAGCGGCCGGTCAGGCCACCGACATCGAGCTCCAGGCCAGGGAAATCCTGCGGATGAGGGATCTTCTCAACCAAATGCTTGCCCTGGACACCGGCCAGCCGATAGAGAAGATTCAGAAGGATACCGACCGGGACTTCATCATGAGCGCCGATGACGCCCGTACATACGGCATTATCGATGAGGTGATCTCGACTCGGGAGTTGAGCGGCATCCCGCAGGCAGCAAGCGTCGCATAGGGGCGGAGGGGATTCGTGGCGAAGTTCGGGGACGGGAGCGATCTCGTCAAGTGCAGCTTCTGTGGCAAATCCCAGAAGCAGGTCAAGAAGCTGATAGCCGGCCCCGGCGTGTACATCTGCGACGAGTGCATCGACCTCTGTAACGACATCATCGAGGAGGAGGCGGCCGAGTCCTCCGAACTCCGTTTCGATGAGCTGCCCAAGCCCCGGGAGATCTTCGACTTCCTGAACGACTACGTCATAGGCCAGGAGTACGCCAAGAAGATCCTCTCGGTGGCCGTCTACAACCACTACAAGCGGGTTCAGTCGGGCACCTATCACGATGCCGAAGTGGAGTTGACCAAGTCCAACATCCTCCTCCTCGGCCCCACCGGCTGCGGGAAGACGGAATTGGCCAAGACCCTGGCCCGCATGCTCAACGTGCCCTTCGCCATAGCCGACGCCACCGCTCTCACCGAGGCCGGCTACGTGGGTGAGGACGTCGAGAACATCCTGCTCAAGCTGATCCAGGCCGCCGACTACGACGTCAAGAAGGCCGAGACCGGGATCATCTACATAGACGAGATCGATAAGATCGCCCGCAAGTCGGAAAACCCTTCCATCACCAGGGACGTCTCCGGCGAGGGGGTGCAGCAGGCCCTGCTCAAGATCCTGGAGGGAACCACCGCCTCGGTGCCGCCCCAGGGGGGTCGCAAGCACCCCCACCAGGAATTCATCCAGATCGACACGACCAACATCCTGTTCGTGTGCGGGGGAGCCTTTGCCGGGTTGGACCAGATCATCGGCAGCCGGATCGGCCGCAAGGGGATCGGCTTCCGGGCCGACATGGACCGGGTCGGGCGCACCGACCAGAGCGAATTGTTCCGCCACGTCCTGCCCGAGGACCTGCTCAAGTTCGGCCTGATCCCGGAGTT
>DATLUK010000371.1:0-11536 GCA_035533195.1 Acidimicrobiales bacterium
AGATAGGGCAGGAACCGGAAAGGGTTAGGACCATGTCCGCCAATCTCACCAATCTGACCGACTCGAACTTCGATGAAGAGGTGAAGTCGTCGGACGTGCCCGTCCTGGTCGACTTCTGGGCCGAGTGGTGCGGCCCCTGCAAGATGGTCGCCCCGGTGCTCGAGGAGATCGCCAGCGAGAACCCTGGCAAAATTCGGGTGGTCAAGCTCAACATCGACGACAACCTGGAGACGGCCCGTCGCTTCGACGTGATGAGCATCCCCACCATGATCCTGTTCAAGGATGGTGACGCCCAGGTCCGAATCGTCGGGGCCAAGGGCAAGGGTCAGCTCCTCCAGGAGCTCGATTCCTACCTGTAATTGAAGTTACCCACAACTACATACACAGGTTGTGGATCTTGAAAGCTGAAGCGAAGCTCAAGAGTTTTTTGGTAGAATTTACCAGGCGTCAGCCGGCCACCATACGTCGGTAGATGCGCTCGAGGTCCTCCAGGTCGGCAAAGGAGACCATCATCTTCCCCTTGCCCCGGGCCATCTCCACCTTGACCCGAGTGTCGAGGTGAGAAGCCAGTAGCTCCTCCAGTTCGGCAAAGCCGGGCTCGGGCAGGCGGCCCTTCAACCTTCGAGCGGAGTCGGGGCCGGCTCCCCCGTCGGGCCCGGCACTTCCGGCGCGGGCTCGTACAGCCTCTTCCACCGCCCGCACCGACAGCCCCTCGGCCGCCGTGCGACGGGCCAACGCCTCCTGGAAGGCCCGGTCCGGTGTTCCGAGCAGGGCCCGGGCGTGGCCGGCGCTGAGCTGACCCTCGGCCACCGCCTTCTGGATGACCGGGGGCAACTGGAGCAGACGGAGGGTATTGGTGATGGAGGCCCGGCTCTTACCGACCCGGCTGCCCACCTCCTCCTGGGTCAGATGGAAGTCCTCGATGAGTTGCTGATAGGCGGCAGCCTCCTCCAGAGGGTTGAGGTCCTGGCGGTGGAGGTTCTCGACCAGGGCCTGTTCCAGGGATCCGCGGTCCTCCACTGTCTTGACCAGGGCGGGAATGGTCTGCAGACCGGCCCGACGGGCCGCTCGCCACCGCCTCTCCCCCGCGATCAGCTCATAAGTCTCCAGTCCGGTGGCCCGCACCAGCACGGGCTGGAGCACTCCCAGTACCTTGATGGAGTCGGTGAGGGAGGCAAGGGTCTCCTCGTCGAAGTGGGACCGAGGCTGGTGAGGGTTGGCCTGGATGCTGGCCAGGGGGATCTCCTGGAGGATCGAGCCGTTGCCAGACCGTATTTCTTGGGGTATCAGGGCGCCCAGGCCCCTACCCAATCCGCTGCGGCGCGCCACCGGACACCTCCTTGGCTAGTTCCCTATAAGCAATGGCCCCTCTGGAGGTGGGGTCGAAGACGATGATGGGCTGACCGAAGGAGGGGGCCTCCGACAGCCTGACGGTACGGGGGACCACGTTCCGGCACACCTTGGGGCCGAAGTGGGTACGTACCTCGTTCGCCACCTGCTCGGCCAGGTTGGTCCGGGCATCGAACATGGTCAGGATGATCGCTCCCAGTTCAAGAGTCGGGTTGAGGGCCCCCTGGACGAGGTTGACGTTGCGCAGCAGCTGGCTGAGGCCCTCCAGGGCGTAATACTCGCACTGGATGGGCACGATCACCTCGGTGGCGGCGGCCAGGCCGTTGACCGTCAGCAGTCCGAGGGACGGGGGGCAGTCGATTAGGACGAAGTCGAAGTCCTCCAGGACCCGCTCCAGGCCCTTACGCAGCCTCAGCTCCCGGCTGAACATCGGCACCAGCTCGATCTCAGCCCCGGCCAGATCGATGGTGGCTGGGCAGACGAAGAGATTGCGCAGGCTGGTGGGCTCGATACAGTCCTCCACCGGTGTATCTCGCATCAAGACGTCATATATGGATGTATCCAGCCCACGGGCATGGATGCCGAGGCCGGTGGTGGCATTGCCCTGCGGGTCGAGGTCAACCACCAGGGTCCGATAGCCCAGCTCGGCCAGAGCTGCCCCTAGGTTCACTGCGGTGGTGGTCTTGCCCACCCCGCCTTTCTGGTTGGCGATGGCCATGACCCGGGGCAGAGGCTTGCGACCCAATCCGGCCATCTGCTCTGCCGGCTCTGCAGCCGGGGCGGCCGTATCCAGAAGTCCCTCTTCGCCCGGCAATCCTCGGTCCTCTGCGGAGGATTCGGTAGGTCGGCTCAGCCCGTCTGAAGGTCCGGGGCCGGCGTCAGCGGGCGGCGTTCCGTCCTGGTCAGTCCCGGTATCCGTCGCAGGCGCTACTCCCGGCTCACTGCTCTCCGCGGGCGGAGACGGCGGGTTACCCGGCTCGATCCAGCCGCTTCCCCAGTGCGTCACCCACCCATCCTGGTCTACTCAGACCCACAGGTCAAGAACCACGTCGATATTGGACGTTCCACGTGGAACGTGAGACCAGCCGTTGAGCCTGCCCTGCTGTCTTCGCTGGACCTTGCCTAGCCGGGCTGATTGGAGCAGCCTGCCGACGTTCCACGTGGAACGTGCCCTCAGGCGCCCTAGAACAAGGGTCGCTTAGACGGGACGCCGGTCCGACGCGGAAAGCGTTCTGGACACGGATCGCTTTGAGGAAGGACCCGGAAGTGATACCCATCCACCTCGACGGAGCTACCTGGTCCCAGACCCAGCTGGGAAAGGGGGGCGGCCGGCCAGCGGTCTGGTGCGGAAGGCGGCTCAGAGACCACCAGTGTCCCGCCCAGGGACACCAGGGGAGCGGCGCACTCAGCCGTGACAGCGGGCGAGCCGAAAGACCGGGCGGTCACCAGTCCGAAGCGCTGGCGGTAGGTTGCGTCCCGGCCTACCTCCTCCGCCCGAGCCTCCACTACCTCGGACCGTGGCGCCCAGCCCAACCTCTCTAGGCTGTCCCTCAGGAATTCCGCGCGGCGTCGGCCGGCCTCGATCAACAAGGCGCTGGCGTCGGGCCACAACTCGAGTAGGACCAGGGCCGGAACCCCTCCGCCCGAGCCCAGGTCGGCGAAGCACCCGGGCCCGCTGGATTGCGCCCCGAGTGCAGCGGCCGCCATGGCCCAGGCATGGACCATATGTCCCTCTACCGGCCCCGGGCCCAGGAAACCAAAGCCCCGGGCATCCTCCAGGACAGAGCGAAGCTCACCGTCAGGAACGCCGGCAGACACCGGCCCGGCGGCGGGGGAGTCGGTTATGACTAGGACTGGGGGAGGATGACCACCCGGCGGCGGGGCTCTTCGCCCTCGGACACCGTGGATACGCCTTCGATTGCGTTGGCGGTGTCGTGGACGATCTTGCGATCAGCCGCCGACATGGGCTCGAGCAGCCGACGCTGGCCACTGGAGAGGACCTGGTCGGCAACGTCCCGGGTAAAGCGCTCGAGGGCGATCTTGCGCTTCTGGCGATAGCCGGACACGTCCACCAGCAGCCGACCGTTGTGAGCATTGAGCTTGCGCTGCACAACCGTCCTGGTCAGCTCCTGGACAGCCGACAGGGTCACGCCCTTGGGACCTATGAGCAGGCCAAGGTCACCGCCGTCGATGCGAATCTCAAAGTTGTCCTCATCAAGGATCTCACTCGACACGTTCCCATCGAGGCCGAACTGGTCGACCAGGCCCTTCAGGAATTCCTCGGCCTCTTTGGCCTGGTTGGTCAGGGGCACCGGCTCATCCATGTTCGTTCCCTTTTCGCGAGGGCGACTGGCGCCCGATCCGTTTCGGCTCCGCGTGCCTTCACCGGCATCACGGCGGGTGCTGCTGCGAGGGGTGTCAGGGCTGCTCGGCACGGCTGCGCCCTCGGCGGGCTCACCCGGACGGCGACGCCGGCGTTCCCGGTGGTCCTCCTTGGGCCGCGGTTGGGTCGGGCGCACCCGAACTCTCACCCGGGCTTCGCCCCTTATCCTCCCAAAAAGGCCCGGCTTGGGCTCCTCAAGAACCTCAACCTCAGCGTCATCTTCCGCCACGCCGAGCTGATCGAGAGCGGCGTCGACGGCCTCGTCGACAGACTTTCCGGTCGTTTCGACCCATTCCATATCTTTAGATCCTTCCTAACGGGACCGGCGGCGCTTCGCCTTGGAGCGATTGCGGTCCTGATGCTTGGCTGAAGGGGCGGCCGGCCCACCCCGACGGCGGGACTGGCCCGAGCCGTTCGAAGCGGGGTTGGACGAGGGACTGTTCCCGTTGGCCGTCCGGTTGTTGGTGGATTTGGCCCCGGTGGACTTGCCGTTGCCATTGCTCGAGCCCCCCAGCGTGCCCTTGGCACCACCGGAGGAGCCGATGAAGCGGTCCAGGTTGCCCCGACCCTGAGCTCCCGAGGTTCGCGGCGCGCCAGGCGACGGATCCGGATCGGCCAGGCCCAGTAGACGAGCGATGCCTCCCCCGCCCCGCCGGCCGCTTCCGCCCGGGCCCACTCCACCGGGGCCGGCTTCGGCCGGCTCACTACCCCCGGCGGGGCCCCGACCGGCGCCGCCCACTTGACGGGAAGAGCGCGGCGGAAGATCTACCGGCTTTCCGGTCCGGGCAGCCAGCAACTGGCGGCGCAGAACGGGGTCGTATTTGAACATCAGGCTCTGCTGGCCGATGCGGCAGAGGGCCGAGACCAGGAAGTAGACGTTGACCCCGGCCTGGATGTTGATGGAGATGAACCCGAAGAAGAGCGGGAAGATGCGCTGCATCATCTGGGCCTGGGGGTTGGCTGCCGCCCCCGGATTGCGCCGGTTGACCTGCCTGGTCTGCCAGTACTGAGCCGCCACCACCAGGGCCACCAGGATGAGACAGCCGATGAGGGCGCTGTGGTGGGCCGTCCTCACCCCGAGGGTGAGGTCGAAGCCGAAGACCTTCATATGACCCCCAGCCGCTACCAGATTTTGGTAAAGCAGGGAGTGGGTGCCCATGTTGGTGGGGTCCGAGCAGGTGTATTTGCCACTGGCCAGGACGACGTGGGCCGTACCTCCCGCCGGGGTCGGGCAGCCCCCGGCCGCAGTGGCCAGGGCCCTGGTGGCATAACTGGCCCGGTGGGAGAGATTGGCGATGGTGTGGTAGAGGACGTAGAAGACCACCATCTGGGGCACAAGGGGCAAACACCCCGAAAGCGGGTTGATACCCGCCTCCCGGTACAGCTTGCTCATCTCCTCGTTCATGGCGACCCGGTCGCCCTTGTACTTGGCCTGGATCTTTTTCATCTCGGGTTGAAGCGCCTGCATGGCGATCATCCCGCGGCTGCTTTTCCAGGTCAGGGGAGTGGTGAGGCCCACCGTGGCCAGGGTCAGAAGAGCTATGGCCAGGGCGTAGTTATGGGTGACGGCGTAGCAGCCGGTCATGAGGTCGGCCATCAAGCGGTACAAGGAACTCAGACTGATAGCACTCAGGGTCATCGGATCCTCACTCTGGGACTAAATCCACGCCATGCCCGCCCCACGGATGGCATCGGGCCAAGCGCCGGGCTGCCAACCAGGAGCCCCGCATGGCTCCGTGGCGCTCCAGCGCTTCTACGGCATAGGCGGAACAGGACGGAAAGTAGCGACAGCGAGAAGGCCGGCCGGCACCAATCGCCTGATAGATGCGTATGAGCAGGCGTAGAACGCGGGCCGACCAGCTGGGGCGACCGGCGACATCGGCCACGTCCTGAACGGCCAAGGCCGGGCGGACGGCGTCAGAGGTGGTAGTCATCGGGGATCGGCCACCGTGGAAACCGCTCGGCTCAGCAATGATCTCAACTCTCCATAGCCCAGCGCCACGGCCGGGGCCGATGCGCTGACCAGGTAGACCCCCGGGCTCATCCCGGGCGCCAACTCAGCCACCACCGCCCGTAGGCGACGACGCAGCCGGTTGCGCACCACGGCACCGCCCACCCTGCGCCCTATGGCGTAGGCAACTCTGGGCGGTCCGTCGGTACCGGCTGGGACGAAGGTTACCGAAAGCGGGCCGCGCCTCACCCGCCGGCCTCTCCGGCGGAGTTGGTCGAAGCTCGATCGGGAGGAAACCCTCCAGACGGTTCCGGGCGCTGCGGGCTCCGGAGCTGGGCACACCGGCCGGCCGGCCGGTCGATCAGGCCGAGAGCCGGTGACGGCCCTTGAGGCGGCGCGCCTTGAGAACGGCCCGGCCGGCCCGGGTGGACATGCGGTGGCGGAAACCGTGGTTCTTGGCCCGCTTCCGGTTGTTGGGCTGGTACGTACGCTTCACTTGGATGCTCCTGGAGTTCCCGAGCAGGTTAGAGGTTCTCCGCCCATCCGCGCACACTGGAGGAAATCCGAGGGGCCCGTTTGTTCCCTCTAGGCGGATAGCACCTTTCGCCCGGTGCCGACCCTGGACAGTGGTGGTAGGTTCGCCTTCCGGTTCTCCCTGAACCGCAACTTGGTTCAGGCCCTCCTTCCCCGGGGTCTGTTTGTAATCCCTTCAAGGGACGGGGCAGGTGGCAGTGAAGGGTTATCCACAGAGTGTGGACCGGCTTGTGGATTCGGCGGTGCAGTGGAGGCGGACATCCAGGTGACCGACGCAGCGGACCTGTGGACAGCCTGTTCCGACCTCCTGCGTCAGCAGGTCTCGGATGCCACCTGGCTGACCTGGTTCCAGGCCATCCAGCCGGTTCAGGTGAGTTCCGAGGCTTTGATACTGGCTGTCCCCAACTCTCTGGTCAAGGAGAGGATCGAGGGCCGCTACCTGACCATGGTGCGCGACGCCATCTTCGACGTATCCGGTAACGACACGCCGATCCAGCTCGAGGTACACACCTCGGCGGGAGAGGACTCCGGTGCCGGTCAGGCCAGCCTGCTGTCCGAGGCGGCCTGGAACCGTCCGGTCATCACCCCGCCGGTAGTGGGGGAGGGCATCGGAAGGGTGATGCTGACCAGCCAGGACGAGCTGCCCCTCAATCCGATGTACACCTTCGACCGCTTCGTGATCGGGGCCTCCAACCGCTTCGCCCACGCCGCAGCCCTGTCGGTGGCCGAGACCCCGGCCAAGTCGTACAACCCCCTCTTTATCCACGGCGGGGCGGGCCTGGGCAAGACCCACCTCCTCCACGCCATCGGCAACTACGTGAGGGAGAACTTCCCCACCCGACACGTGCGCTACGTCTCCACCGAGACGTTCATGAACGAGTTCGTCGATGCCATCCGGACAAATACCACCACCGCCTTCAAACGCCGGTATCGGGTCTGCGACGTCCTACTGGTCGATGACATTCAGTTCATGGAAAACAAGGAGGCCCTCCAGGAGGAGTTCTTCCATACCTTCAACACCTTGCACGAGGCCTCCAAGCAGATCGTCATCAGCTCCGACCGTCCGCCCCGCTCCCTGGCCACCCTGGAGGATCGCCTCCGCAGCCGGTTCCTCATGGGCCTCACCACCGACGTCCAGCCGCCCGAGTTGGAGACCAGGCTGGCCATCCTGCGCAAGAAGGCTGGGGCGGAGCGAGTGGACGTATCCGACGACGTCCTGGAGTTCATCGCCACCCACGTCAAGGACAACATCCGGGAGCTGGAGGGCGCCCTCATCCGGGTCTCGGCCTATACCAGCCTCAACCGGCATCCCCTGACCCGGGAGATGGCCGAGCGGGTCCTCTCGGACATCGTCTCCGGGGACCAGCCCCGCCAGATCACGCCCAAGGTCATCCTGGACGCCACCGCCAAAACCTTCGGCTTCAGCATCGAGGAGATTTGCGGCACCAGTCGCCGCAGACCCCTCGTGACAGCCAGACAGGTCGGAATGTACGTATTCAGGGAGTTGACCGACTTCAGCTACCCGGCCATCGCCCGGGAGTTCGGGGGGCGGGATCACACCACCGTCATCCACGCCGTGGAGAAGATCACCGGCCTCATGGGAGAACGCCGACAGATCTTCAACCAGGTCACCGACCTAATTCACCAGATCCGCTCGGATGGTTGATCCGGCCGCTGAACCGGCCGGAAAAGGCTGTGGACAACCCCACCCCGGCTGGGGACCGGTGGTGGGGGCGGCGCGGGTATCACCGCCCACTGTCGCAGCCCTGTGGAATCCTCGCCGGAGCTGGGGACGATCAAATCGGCTCCCACCAGCACCGATGCCGGGTTGTCCACAATCCACAGCTATTACTACTGCCATTAATCATCTTCTAGATAAAGAACCAATAAGACGGGAAGGGAAACTGTGAAGCTTCGCTGCGAGCGGGATGCCCTGGTTGAGGCTCTGGCCACGGCCAGTCGGGCCACGGCCAGTCGGGGCGGCGCCCTTCCCGTCCTGTCCGGGGTTCGCCTGGAGGTCAAGGGCGACCAACTCCTGGTGGCCGGCTCCGACCTGGATCTGACCATCGAGACCTCGGTGGGAATCAGCAACGGCATCGACGGGGTGGCCGTGGCCCCCGGTCGCCTGGCCGTGGACATAGTCCGCTCCCTCGAGCCCGGCGCGGTGTCATTCGAGGCCGATGAGGACAAGCTGCAGATCTCCTCGGGGCGGGCCCACTTTTCGGTGATGCTCTACGCCTCCGATGATTTCCCCCGGCTGCCGGTGCGGTCAGGGGACGCGGTCTCGGTGGGCGTGGCCGAGTTTGCCGAGGCGGTCCGCCAGGTGGTTCCGGCGGCGGCAGGGGATGACACCCGGCCCATGCTGACCGGGGTCCTGCTGACGTCGGAGTCAGGGACCGGTCTGCGCATGGTGGCCACCGACAGCTACCGCCTGGCCAAGCGGGAGCTGCCCGGCACCAGCGTGTTGTCCGAGGGACAGAAGGTTCTGCTGCCGGCCCGGGCTCTCAACGAGCTTCAGCGGATCCTGTCCTCGGCTGACGAGCTGACCGTCCGCCTGGGTGCGACCGACGCCGGTTTCGAGGTCGGTCATGTGGTTCTGACCACACGGCTCATCGAGGGCGAATACCCGAACTACAACCAGCTGATCCCCTCGCACTACCCCAACCGCCTGACGGTGGGCCGCGAGCCGCTGGTGGAGGCGGTCCGGCGGGTCCGGCTACTGGTGAAGGACGCCACCACCCCCGTGCGCCTGGCCCTGCGCTCATCCGGCGTGGAGCTGTCGGTCAACAGCCAGGAGGTCGGGCAGGCCACCGAGGAGCTTGACGCCAAGTACGAAGGGGCGGAACTGACCCTCGGGTTCAACCCGGCCTATCTGATCGAGGGGCTGGAGGCGGCCGGCGGGGAGGAGATCACCCTCGAGGTGCTCGACGCCCTTAAGCCGGCCACCATCCGCCCGGCCGGCAATGAGGATTACCTGTATCTCATCATGCCCGTACGCCTGTGAGCCGGTGATCACCGGTGCGGCTGGATCGCCTATGGCTGACGGATTTTCGTAACTACACGACGGCGGAGTTGGAGCCCGATCCGGAAGGGCTGACCGTCATCCGGGGCACCAACGGCCAGGGCAAGACCAACCTTCTGGAAGCGGTTTCCTACCTGGCCACCCTGGAGTCCTTCCGGGGTGCTCCCCGGGAGGCGCTGGTCAGGCGGGGCGCGGAGAGGGCAGTGGTGCGGGCGGAGGCCAGCCGGGACGGCCGCTTGCTGTTGTTGGAAGCAGAGCTTCCGCTCAACGGCCGGGACCGCTACCTCCTCAACCGCCAGCCGCTCCGGCGGGGCCGTGACCTCCTCGGGGCCCTGCGGGTGAGCGTGTTCGCCCCAGAGGATCTCCACCTGGTTCAGGCCGGCCCGGCCGGCCGGCGGGATCTGCTCGACGGCGCCCTGGTGGCCCTCCACCCCCGCAACGACGCACTGCGCTCCGATCTCGACCGGGTCCTGCGCCAGCGCGGCGCCCTCCTCCGTCAGTGCGACGGCCGCTTCGATGCCGACGCCGAGGCCACCCTGGACGTGTGGGACGCCAAGCTGTCGGAGTTGGGTTCACGTTGGGCCGACCTGAGGGAGGAAGTCTCCGTCTCCCTGAGCCCCCTGGTCTCGGACTACTTCGGCAGACTTACCTCCGCCGCCCCTCAGCTCTCCCTCACCTACCGCCGTTCCTGGGAAGGGCGCCTGGGCGATGCCCTCCTGGTATCGAGGCGTGAGGACCTCCGGCGCGGGGTCACCACCATCGGACCCCACCGGGACGAGCTCGACATCCAGCTGGCCGACATGCCCGCTCGGACCCATGCCTCCCAGGGGGAGCAGCGAGGTGTGGCCCTCGCCTTGCGCCTCGGCGTGCACTCCCTGGTGGGCACGGTGGTGGGTAGCCCGCCCGTCCTTCTCCTCGATGATGTCTTTTCCGAGCTGGACCCGGTCCGCTCGGCGGCTCTTCTCTGCCTGTTGCCGGCCGGCCAGTCACTGCTCACCACCGCCGGACCCCTGCCCGAGGGGTCGGTACCCTCGTTGGTGGTGTCGGTCGGCGCCGGGGAAGTGCGGGCGGGATGAGTACATGGCGGCCCTTCGGGCGGGGAGACGACCGCCTGCCCCGGACACTGGCCGAGTCCCTCGACCGGGTGGCCCGGTCACTCGGCGGGCGCGATACCTCGGTGATGGCGGTGGTTTTCAGACACTGGGAGGCAGCCGTAGGGCCTTCGGTGGCCGACCACGCCCGGCCTCTCAGCCTTCGCGACGGGGTGTTGGTGGTGGGGGTCACCGAGCCCGGTTGGGCCACCCAGCTGCGGTTCCTGTCGGCCGACATCCTGGCCAATCTGGAGGCGGCGGCGGGGACTCCTGTGGCCGAGCGGGTAGAGGTCCGCATACGGCCTTCCAGGGGTCGCTAGCTGGTAGAATTTCACCTATCGAACGGCCGGGTCCGATCCCGCACAAGCGGGTCCCGCGCAGTTCCTCCCGCCGTCATCTAGAGGCCGGCCCGGGGTCGGCAACGAAAGGTCGCGCCCGTGGCGTTGGAAGCAGCTGACGAAGGAACGGAGGGGGCTCCGCGTCCGCCGCGGACCGCCCCCACCACCGGCTCCTACACCTCCAAGGACATCACTGTTCTGGAGGGCCTGGATCCGGTCCGCAAGCGTCCGGGCATGTACATCGGCTCCACCGGGCCGTCGGGTCTGCACCACCTGGTCTGGGAGGTCGTGGACAACTCGGTGGACGAGGCTATGGCCGGCCACTGCACCCGGATCGACGTGACCTTGTTGGCTGATGGCGGCTGCAAGGTGGTCGATGACGGTCGTGGAATCCCCACCGACCCTCATCCGCAGCACAGGGGCAAGACCGGGGTGGAGATTGCCCTAACCATTCTGCATGCCGGAGGGAAGTTCGGCGGCACTGGCTACAAGGTGTCCGGGGGCCTGCACGGCGTAGGTATTTCTGTCGTCAACGCACTGTCCAGCCGGCTGGTGGTCGAAGTCGACCAGAATGGGAAGCACCACCGCATCGAATACGCCAACGGTGGCAAGCCCAAGGGCAAGCTGGAGGTGACGGGCGACGCTCCCCGCGGGCGCACCGGAACGACCGTCAGCTTCTGGCCCGATGCAACGATTTTCGATGAGGTCGAATTCCGGGCCCAGACGATCCTGGAGCGCCTGCAGATGTATGCCTTTTTGAACCGGGGCTTGGAGATCCGGTTCAGCGACGAGCGCAGCCCGGACCGGTCCGACACCACTTTCAAGTACACCAACGGCATCGTGGATTTCGTGAGACACCTGAACACG
>DATLUK010000372.1:0-18679 GCA_035533195.1 Acidimicrobiales bacterium
CTCGGTCAGCTCGCCCAGCTGCTCGCCCGTGAGGGTGTCGAAGCTGGTGATCCGCTCGATCTCGTCCCCGAACAGCTCGACCCGAATGGCCGTGGGGTCATAGGCCGGGTGGATCTCGACGGTGTCGCCCCGGACCCGGAATTTGCCCCGGACCAGGTTGGCATCGTTGCGCTCGTAGCTCATGTCGATCAGGCGGGAGAGCATCTCCCGCTGGTCCCGCTCCTGACCGACGGTCAGGACCAGGTTCCGGTTCCGGTACTCCTCGGGTGAACCGAGGCCGTAGATGCAGGACACCGAGGCCACCACGATCACATCCCGGCGGGTGAGGAGGGCCTCGGTGGTGGAGTGCCGGAGCCGCTCCACCTCGTCATTGATGGACGAGTCCTTCTCTATGTAGGTGTCGCTGGAGGGGATGTAGGCCTCGGGCTGGTAGTAGTCGTAATAGGAGACGAAATACTCGACCCGGTTGTCCGGGAAGAACTCCCGGAACTCGTTGGCCAACTGGGCGGCCAGGGACTTGTTGGGGGCGATGATCAGGGTCGGCTTCTGGACCTGCTCGATGGTCCAGGCGACGGTGGCGCTCTTACCGCTGCCGGTTATGCCCAGGAGGGTCTGGAATCGGTCCCCCCCGAGGACGCCGCGGGACAGGGCTTCGATGGCCTTGGGCTGGTCCCCAGCCGGGTCGAAATCACTCCGGACCTTGAAATCGGGCATCAGGGCCCGATGGTACCGGGGGCCTGTGACAGGCCGGAAGGCGCCCGATCAGCCCAGTTGGGCGGCCAGGAAACCGACGGACCCGGCCAGAGCCCGGGCCTCGTACTGGCCGGCATGGAGATGCCCGGGGACCACGTGTTCCTGGACCCTCAGGCCGGCCCGGCGGGCGGCCGCCACGAAACCGTCGGCCTGGCTCAGCGGCACCAGTTCATCCGAGGAATTCCAGACCATGTAGGCGGCGTGGGTGCCACTCAGATGGCTACCGGGGCTGGCGGCGGCGTACAGCCCGGGGCAGGCCGACGGCAGGCAGCCGAGGTAGTGGTAGACGGCGTAGGACAAGGACAGCGCGCCGCACGCCGGCTGGGTGCACGGCGAATAGGGCGCCTCCTCATAAGCCGCCAGCTCCGTCGGGCCCGACCACGACACGACCGCGGCCACCTGGTCGGCGGCACCTAGCTCCATGGCCAGGTTCCCGCCCGCCGAGGCGCCCAGAGCCCCGATCCGGGACGTGTCCACGTGCAGGAGAGTGGCATGGGAACGGACCCAGGCCACCGCCGCCTCCACGTCGGTCAACTCCTGGGGAAAACCCCGGCCGGCGTCGGCATCCAGCGGGTAATCGACGTTGACGGCCACCATGCCGGATCGGGCCAGCGCCTGGGCCTCGGAGGCCATGTCAGCGCGGCTGCCGGACTGCCAGCCGCCGCCGTGAATGACGATGACGGCCGGACGGGGAGCGGCGGCGGCCTGCTCGGGGAGGTAGGCGTCCAGAACCTCGGCCGGGTCCGGGCCGTAGGAGACGGCGGCCAATTCGATGAAACCCTGGCCCTGTCCCACCGAGGTGGCCGCCGTGGCGGCGGCCCGAGACGGTGTGGCCGCCGTGGCGGCGGCCAAAGATGGTGCGGCCGCTCCTATGACGGCGGCGGCCGGGATGGCCAGGAGGAGGAGTCTGCGTCGCATGGGTCCGATGGGCCCGGGGAAAGGGCGCTGTAGACCTCATTCGCCGCCGGATGGGCGGCCTCCTCTATTACGAGGCGCAGGGAAGCTTGGGCCACCAGGCCGGGACGCTGGAGGGAAGGAGGTTGGTCCGCTTGGCGGCATTTGCGGTATTGGAATGCTCCCGGCCCAGCTTGACCAGCTCCGGCAGCACCTTGGCCGCCAACCAGCGGCCGCCGGCAGCGGTGAAGTGAGCCCCGTCCTGGCAGCGCAGCGCCACTCCCCCCACGCCCGGGGTGAAACTCCCGTTCGGGGAGGTGATGGCGTTGAGATTGATGAGGGCGGCCCCGCCCGGTCCGGCCACCGAGGTGATGATCGAGTTGTCCTCCACCACCCGGGCGGGAGTGTCCTCGGGCCAGGGAGACCCGTTGGCTTCTTCGCCGGTGTCGTAGTAGGGGGTGGTCATGAGGACCACCTTCGCTCCCCCGGACGAGAGCACCGGCACCATGGCCTCGAACCGGCTGCGGACCCAGGCGTCAAAGGCGGGATCCCCGAGGTGCATCCACTGCCCGTCGAGCTGCTGGTCGAGGACCTCGCTGCGGGCCAGGTAGACGACCACGTCGGGCTGGTACCGCCGGACCCACCCGGCCATGTCGGCCAGCAGGGCGGCGGGGTCGTTGACGGCACAGGGGGCACTCGGATCAAGCTGGAAGTCCAGGACCTTGATCTGGCCGGACATGGAGACCGAACAGCCGGCCTGACCTTCGTTGACGATCTGGGCCCCGTAGTCCCCCGCCGCCTGGGCCAGTCCGACGCCCAGGGTCCCGGCCATGGAGTCACCCACCAGGAGAATGCGGACCGGGCGGCTCCCGCCTGATGCCGCCTCCTTGATGGCAGTGGAGGCGGCAGTGACCAGGGCCGGGGTGGCGGCGGCGACCCGCGTGCCGGGCGTCGAGGTGGTCGGGGCGCCGGTGGTCGGGACTTCCGTGACCGGGGTGGCGGGGGACGCCGGCTGGGCCGATGACGCCAGGTAGCTGATGGACGATGCGGGCGCGGCGGCGCCGGCCAGCGGCGCTGCAGCGACCGCCACCAGCATCCCCAATGCGGTGGCGCCGGCCGTGACCGGCAGGGCGACCAGGGCCCGCCATCCCGGCAGGGCGCCCCGGCGGATCGGCGTCTCCACCCACCGGTAGGACGCCGAGGCCAGGCCGACTATGACCGCCAGGCGCAGCCCTAGCAGGACGTACCCGTGCAGCCCGGTCCTGGCCCCGGTCATCACCAGCAGCACGGGCCAGTACCAGAGGTACATCCCGTAGGAGACCCGGCCCAGGTAGCGGATCGGGGCCAGGGACAGCACCCGGCTGACCGGGGCGGCGGGTACCCGGGCGGCCGACGCCACCAGGGCGGCACAGGCCAGACTGATCAGCAGGAAGCCGCCGTGGAAAGCCAGGGGCGACGTTTCCGGCACCAGGCTCCAGATGGCCCCAACGCCGACGGCGCCGGCCAGGCCCAGGCCTCCGAGGGCCCGACGGCCGCGGACCGTCCTCACCGGCCCCCACAGGGCGCAGACCAAGGCCACGGCGGCCCCGATGAGCAGGCCCTGGGCCCGGGTGTCGCTGCCGTAATAAGCCCGCGACGGATCGAGGTCCCCCGCCGGCGCCAGGTGGACCATCCAGGCCGCCGAGGCCAATGCCCCTACGACCGCCACCGCCAGCACCGCCCCCAGGCGGCGGGTCCGGGAGTTGAGGATCCGGGCCAGAGGACTCCGCCGTCCGATCAGGGCCAGCACCACCAGCGGCCAGACGACGTAGAACTGCTCCTCGATGGCCAGGGTCCAGGTGTGCAGCAGCGGGGACTGCGCCTGGTAGGCGCTGAAGTAGCTGGCGTGCTCGGCGGCCAGGTGCCAGTTGGCCATATACAGAAGAGACGACACGGCATCAGCCTCGAGGTGCGCCGTGGACAGAACCCCGGGGAACAGTCCGACCACCAGGGCCACCCCGGAGAGCATGAGCAACAGGGCCGGGAGCAGCCGGCGGGCCCGGCGGGCCCAGAAGCCGCTCAGGGAGATGCCACCGGAGCGGTCCCACTCCGACACCAAAAGGGTCGTTATGAGAAAGCCGGACAGGACCAGGAAGGCGTCCACCCCGTAGAAACCGCCTTGCAGCCAGCCCAGGGCGCCGTGGTAGCCGATCACGGCCAGGACGGCCAGGGCGCGCAGCCCATCCAGGGCCGGCATCACCCCGACGGGACCGCCCCTCTGAGTCTGATCGGGTTGGTCGGGCCGCTCCTCAGCCATCCACTCTGGCGTCGGCGTGGAGGAGCCCCACCTGAGCCAGGACGGGAAGAACCAGACGGCGGACCAGCATCCCTCCGGCCCTGGAGATGTGCTCCCGGTCCGCCGAGCGGACCTGGACGCCGTCGATGTAGTCGGTGTACCGGCCCCCCGGATCCAGCATGGTGTTGACGTCCAGCACCGAGGCGGTCCCCGGCCGTAGGGCTGCCGCCCGGACCAGGAGCTGGTTCCAGGCCCGGGTCCGGGCCGGGTCGTTGATGGGCCAGGGCGAGCCATCGGGCTGCTCGGTCGTTTGGTTCACGTAGGGCAGGGTCATGAGCACGACCTTCGCCCCCCGGGACGAGAGGATGTCGATGGCCTCCACCAGCTCGGCCTGCAGGTGGGCGTCGAAGGCGGCGTCCCCGACACTCACCCAGCGGCCCTCATAGAGCCGGTTGGCCACCTCGAACCGTCCCAACTCCACGGCTACCACGTCGGGGTCCCGGGTTCGGATCAGCTGGGCCCAGTGGGAGGCCCAGTCGGAACAACCCTGACCCCCGGGGCCGGGCGCACCATTGATGCTGACCGTCGTGGTGGGGTCGAGATCGCAGCCGAGGGCGGCCTGGTCATCGAGGGCGACGCCCCAACCCCGGCTGCCGACCGCCAGGCCCTGGGCCAGGGTCACGCCGATGGAGTCGCCCACCAGCATGGCCCGCACCGGGGGCCTTCCGGCCACGGCCGAGGCGGTGGCGGGGACGGCGGCCAGGGCCGAGGTGGTGGCGGGGGCGGCGGCCAGGGCTGAGGCAGTGGCGGGGACGGCGGTGACGGCCAACAGGCCGGCGGTAGAGACCAGGGCGCCGGCCGACAGGGCCCCGGCCGCCCGCCAACGGCCCAACGCCGCCCCCAACCGCCCGGACCGGATCGGCTCTTCGATGACATGGAACGACACCGCCGCCGTCGCCCCGGTGGCCACCAGGCGCAGGACCAGCAGCCCGGGCCCGGTCAGGCCGGTCCGGGCGTGGTCCAGGACCAGGAACAGGGGCCAGTGGTACAGGTAGAGCCCGTAGGAAATGCGCCCGACGTAGCGGGCCGGGCCGAGGGAGAGGGCCCGGGCCAGCACCCCCCCCGGATGCAGGGCGCAGGCCGCCATCACCGCACAGGCGGACGCCGCCACCACCAGGAAGCCGCCCTCGTACAGGAAGCCGCCCGAGCCGGTGACGGTGTGCAGGCACCAGGCCAGGAAGACCAGGCCGGCGGGACCGGCCCACCCGGCCAACGAGCGAGCCCACACCGGAACTCCGCCGGCCAGCACCGCGGCCAGGGCCGCCCCGGCCAGCAGAGCCTGGGCCCGGGTGTCAGTGCCGTAGTAGAGCCGGGAGATGCCGACGCCATGCCGGTAGAGAACGAGGGTCCAGACCGCCGAGGCCAGCGTGCCGCTCCCGGCCACGGCCAGCACGCCCACCCGGCCCCACCGCCGCAGCGCCAGGACGCTCACCAGCGGCCACACCACGTAAAACTGCTCCTCCACCGCCAGCGACCAAAGATGCAACAACGGCGAAGGTGCCCCGTACTGGCTGAAGTAGTTCTCCCCCGCCGCCACGTAGTGCCAGTTGGATCCGTAAAAGAGGGCGGCCAGCAGGTCGCCACGCAGCTGCGCGGGCGGGACCAGCTCCACCCAGTGGCTCAACACCGCCACTCCGCTCAGAGTCAGGAAGAGGGCCGGCAGCAGCCGGCGGGCCCGCCGCAGCCAGAACCGGGAGAGGGACACCGTCCCGGTTCCGGCCCGTTCGGCCAGGAGCAGGCTGGTGATGAGGAAACCGGACAGGGCCAGGAAGATGTCTACGCCCAACATGCCGCCACCCAGTCCGGGCACCCCGAAGTGGAAGGCCAGGACGGCGGCGACGGCCAGCGCCCGCAGGCCGTCGAGGCCCGGAATCCGCGTGCTCACGGCAGGGCCATCAGCGCCGCCCAGACCGCATCCACCTGTGCCCTCAGCTCCTCGATGGTTCCGGCGTTGTCGATCACCTGGTCGGCTATGGCGACCCGCTCCTCCCGGCTGATCTGGTTGGCGATCCGGGCCCGGGCGTCCTCCTCGGTCATCGCCCTCTGGTTCACCAGCCGGTCGATGGCCACTTCCACCGGGGTGTCCACCACGATCACGGCGGCCAGGCCGTAACGGTCACCGCCCTTGGCCTCCCGGAGTAGGGGGATGTCCATAACCACGATGGCGCCGGCGGCCTGGCCGGCGGCCACCCGCTCGGCCATCACCTTGCCGATGACCGGCCAGGTGATCGCCTGCTGGTCGGCCAGGGCTTCCGGGTCGCTGAAGACGATGGCCGCCACCGCCGCCCGGTCGATAGTGCCGTCGGCGCTGACCACGCCAGCCCCGAACCGGTCGATGACCGGCTGGTAGGCCTCCCCCCCGGGAGCCATGACCTCGTGGGCGATGCGATCAGCGTCGACGATCACGGCCCCTTTCTCGGCCAGAAGGGAAACGACCGTAGATTTTCCGGAGCCGATTCCCCCGGTCAGCCCCACCACGGCCACGGGCTCATCGTGGCACGTCCGGGCGCCCCGGCCGGTAATCCGGGCCTCTCTAGACTGCGCCGCCCGTGCCTCCCGTGACTTCCCGCCCCCAGCTCGGCGGGCCCCGGTTCCGGTTCCCTCCGCCATCCTCGCTGGCGTCCTGGGCTGTCCTGGCCATCCTGTCCTACCTGCCCCTGTTCACCTCCAAGCCGGGGATGGTGGCCGCCGACACCAAGGCCTACCTCTATCTGGACCCGGGGCGCCTGACCCAATCGGCCCCGTCCATGTGGGACCCCAGCGTGGGGATGGGGACGGTCACCCACCAGAACATCGGCTACCTGTTCCCCATGGGCCCGTTCTTCTGGGCCGTTCACGTCCTCGGCATCCCGATGTGGATCGGGCAGAGGATATGGATGGGGAGCCTTCTCTTTGCCGCCGGCACCGGGCTGTGGTGGTGCGCCCGGCACCTCGGCCTCACCGGAGCGGCCCGGCTGGTGGCGGCGGTGGCCTACACGGCCACCCCTTTCATCATCGACTACATCGCCCGCATCTCGGCCATCCTCATGCCCTGGGCGGCGCTGGGCTGGATGCTGGGCCTGGTCATCCTGGCCGTGCGTCGGGGGGGCTGGAGATACCCCGCCCTGTTCGGGCTGGTAGTGGCCGTGGTGGGCGGGGTCAACGCCACCTCCATCCTGCTGGCCGGGCTGGCCCCGGCCTTCTGGGTCCTCTACGCCATCTGGGTCACCCGGGAGACCACGCTGGGGGCGGCGTGGGCCGCCCTGTGGCGCATAGCCGTGCTGAGCCTGGCCGTGTCCCTGTGGTGGATAGCCGGCCTGTGGGCGGAGGGCTCTTATGGCCTGGCCATCCTCCAATACACCGAGACGGTCCAGACGGTGGCCCGGACCTCACTGGCCTCGGAAGCCCTTCGGGGCCTCGGCTACTGGTTCTTCTACGGACAGGACAAAGTTCAGCCCTGGACCACGGCGGCGGTGGCCTACATGCAGGCGCTCTGGCTGCTCGGGGTGAGCTTCTGCGTCCCGGCCTTCTCCATGTTCATGGGCCTCCTGGCCCGCTGGCGCTACCGGGCCTTCGCGGCCGGCCTGGTCCTGGTGGGGACCGCGGCGGCGGTGGGGACATATCCCTTCGCGGATCCGAGTCCGGCCGGGAGGGCGTTGGAGGCGGCGGCAAGCGGGTCGTCCATCGGCCTGGCCATGCGCTCCAGCAACCGGGTGGTGCCGATCATCGTCCTGGGCCTGGCTCTCCTCCTCGGCGCCGGGGTGGGTGCGCTGATGAAGGCCCGGCCCCGCCTCGGGGCGCTGGCCGCCGTGACCGGCGTCGGGCTGGCCCTGGCCGGGATGCCCCCCCTGTGGGACGGCGGGTTGGTGGCTACCAACCTGGCCCGCCCGTCGGCCATCCCGTCCTACTGGAACCAGTCCGCTTCCTACCTCGACGCCCAGGGCAGCTCGACGCGGGTGCTGGGCCTGCCGGGGGAGGACTTTGCCGCCTACCGGTGGGGCGTCACCGCTGACCCCGTTCCACCCGGGCTCATGACCCGGCCCTACGTGGCCAGACAGGTCGTCCCCCAGGGCGAGCCCGCCGGCGTCGACCTCATGGCGGCCCTGGACGGGAGCATCCAGAACGGGGTCTTCGACCCCAATGGCTTGGCCGCGGTGGCCCGCCTGATCAGCGCCGGGGACGTGCTCGTTCAGAACGATCTGCAGTACGAGCGCTACGCCCTGCCCCAACCCAAGGCGTTCTGGGCCCTGCTGACGCCGGCGCCGGCCGGGACGACCCTGGCAGCCACCTTCGGCCGGCCGGCCCCCACCCCGGTCATCAAGTTTCCGCTCGTGGATGAGACCTCACTGGCCCAGCCCAACGGGACCCCCTATCCCCCACCCCTGGCCGTTCTTTCGGTGCCCGGCGCCCGCAACATCACCCGGGCCGAGTCGGCGTCAGCCCCGCTGCTGATGGCCGGCAACGGCCAGGGCATCGTGGACGCCGCCGACGCCGGCCTGCTGGGGGGGAACCCGACTGTTCTCTACAGCGCCTCGTTCGACCACGACCCCGCCGGCTTCGCCCGCCTCCTGTCCGAAGGCGCCGTGTTGGTGGTGACCGACACCAATGCCTCGCAGGGCCATCGCTGGGGCGGCCTGCAAAACAACTTTGGCTATGTCGAACAACCCGGGGAGACGCCGCTCAGGGCCGATCCCTCCGACGCTCGCCTGCCCGTCTTCCCCCAGCCGGCCACCGATGCCCAGACCACGACCGATCAGGTCGGGGTGGGATCGGTTCAGGCCACCCGTTACGGCAACCCGGTGACCTTCACCCCCGAGGACCGCCCGGCCAATGCCTTCGACGGAAATCCGGCCACCGCCTGGACGGTGGACGCCTTCAGCAACCCGGTGGGTGAGCGCCTCCAGGCTGAGCTCAGCCGCCCGGTGACGACCGACCACATCGTGCTGCTCCAACCCCAGGTGGGCCACCCCAACCGACATATCACCCGGGTCCGGCTCACCTTCGACGGCCGTGGGTCCATCACCGTGGCCCTAGGGGCGGCTTCGATGTCCGAGCCCGGGCAGACGGTGTCTTTCTCATCCCGGACCTTCTCGACTCTCGACCTCACCATCCTCGGCACCAACAACCAGGGCGGTCCGAACCACAGCCTGGACGGGCTGTCGGGGGTCGGCTTTTCCGAGGTGGGCATCCCCGGGGTGAACTTGCAGGAGGTCATCGACATGCCGGGGGACCTGCTCCGCCTGGCTGGTTCGGCGTCGGGGGCGCATGAGCTCGTCGTCCTGATGGACCGCAACCGGGCACCGGACACCCCGCCGCGCACCGATCCCGAGCTGCACATGGTCCGCGCCTTCAGCATCCCCACCACCCGGACCTTCACCGTCGGCGGGCAGGCCCGCATCTCGGCCAAGGACGCCGATGCCCTCATCGACGCCGACATCGGCGCTCCCGGGCCGGGCCCGGTGGTGGCGGCCAACTCCTCCACCCGGCTCCCGGGGGACCGCCATGCCCGGGCCGACGCCGCCGTGGACGGTAACCCGAGCACCTCCTGGTCGGCCGCCCTGACCGCTCAGGGCGGGGAGTGGCTTCAGTACGGCCTGGCCCGTCCGCTCTCCTTCGACCATCTCAACATGCAGGTGGTCAACGATGGCCGCCATTCGCTGCCCACTTCGATAACCGTCACCGCCGGCGGGCGGTCGCGGACCGTCGGGCTGCCCGTCCTGGCTGTTGGCGCCGGCCGGGCCCAGGGTTCGGTCAGTCCGGTCCACGTCAGCTTCCCCCGCCTGACCGGCAGCACCGTTCGCATCACCATCAACAGCGTGCGCCAGCTCACCACCCTCGACTACTACGGAGGCCAGTCCGGGGGCCGGGACATCCTCCCCGTCGCCCTGGCCGAGGTGGGGCTGCCCGGTGTGAGCATGGCCCCGCCTCCGGCCCGCATCCCGTCGGTCTGCCACACCGACCTCCTCACCATCGACGGGCGGCCAGTGGACATCCGCATCAGCGGGACCAGCGTCGCCGCCCTGGCCGGCCAGCCCCTGGCCATCACCCCGTGCGGGAACTCACTCGGCGGGATCCGGCTGGACCCGGGCAGCCACCTCGTGCGCACCAGCCCCCGACTGCCGTCCGGCTTCGAAGTCGACCAGCTGTGGCTGGGTTCGGCCCCCGGGGGCGGTGCCCTCCGGGCGAGCTCCGCATCCGCCGGCGGGCTGCCCACCGGGGCGCTGCCCGCCGTTCCCACCGGGGCGGCGCCGTCGGTCAGGGTGACCCACCAGAACCGGACGGAGGAGACGGTCTCCCTGCACGGCCAGGGCCGCGGCTTCTGGCTCATCCTCGGGGAGAGCCTGAGCCGGGGTTGGCAGGCTTCCATCCGCCCCGCCGCCGGCGGCCCCGCCCACTCCCTGGGCACCCCCACCCTCATAGACGGCTACGCCAATGGCTGGCATGTCCCCGCCTCCCTGGCCAGCGGGGACATGATCGCCCAGATCGACTGGGCCCCCCAGCGGGTGGTGTGGGTCGCCCTGGCCGTCTCGGCCCTGGGACTCATCGTGTGTACCGCACTGGCCCTGGTGCCCCTCCGCCGGCGCCGGGCGCGCCGGGCGCAGCCGGGCTCCGACGCCGGTGCTGCGGAGGCCGAGGCCGAGGCCGAGGCGGCCGGCCGCCTCCCCCTGCTCGGGTCGCCTCTGTTCCTCGGCGGAGCTCGACCGGCCTGGATCACCGGGCTTTTCTGGGCGCTCGGGGCCGGGGTGGTGGCCGGCGTCCTGACCGGCCCATTAGGGGCGCCGGTCGTGGCTGGTCTTGTCCTGTTCGGGCTGATGGTCCCCTACGGGCGACTGGCGCTGGGCGGGGCGGCGGTCGGGATGGTTCTGGCCACGGCCGGTTACATGATCGACGCCCAGTGGTGCCACCGGTACCTCTCCAACATCGACTGGCCGGGCAACTTCCCCGTAGCCAACACCCTGGGTTGGGCAGCGGTGATCCTCTTGGCCGCCGATACCCTGGTCGAGATCCTGCGGCGCCGGGCCGGCATGGACCAATCGGCGTAAGGCCTTTATTACTCTCCTGGGGCCATGTCCCCACCTCCCGGCCCCTCCTCGTCGGCCCTCGAATCCCCCCTGGGGACGGGCCTGCGGCGCTCGGTCGGCATGTTCAAGGCCTTTCTGGTCGAGCAGTCCGACCCGGACACCTTCTACCGGACCCAGGCCGCCGACACCCTGGCTCAGGTGGCTCGGCACATGGACCTGGCCGGCCGCCTGGTCATCGACATCGGCGGGGGCGCCGGGTATTTCAGCCAGGCCTTCCGGGGCGCCGGCGCCCGGTCCTATCTGGTCGAGCCGGAGGCAGGGGCCGAGCCGGAGGCAGGGGCCCGAGCCGGCGGGGCGGATGGGCCGGTGGATGCCCAGCGCCGGGCCCACGCCGAAGCGGTGCGGCCCGGCCGCCTGGCCTCGGGGGCCACGGTGGCCGCCGACGGCTACCACCTGCCCTTTCCTTCGGGACTGGCGGACCTGACTTTTTCCTCCAACGTCCTCGAACACGTCCCCGCCGCCGAGCCGTTCCTGGACGAGATGGTGCGGGTCACCCGCCCGGGCGGGCTTCTCTATCTGTCCTTCACTGCCTGGTTCTCACCCTGGGGCGGCCATGAGACCTCCCCCTGGCACTACCTGGGGGGCCGCCGGGCGGCGGCGCGCTATGAACGGATCAACCAGCGCCCGCCGGGCAATCTCTACGGCCATTCCCTCTTCGCTCAACACGTGGGCCCGGCGCTGCGGCTGGCCCGGAACCGAACCGACCTCGACATCATCGAGGCCATCCCTCGCTACTACCCCTCATGGCTCGACTGGCTGGTGAAGGTCCCCGGACTGCGGGAGCTGGCCACCTGGAACCTGCTGCTGGTGATGCGCCGGCGGCCGGCGGCGCCGGCCCGCTCATGACCAGTCCCGATCACGTGGCTTCATCCCACACCCTGGTGGGGGTGGGCATCACCGTCGCTTCGGCCGTTCTCTACAACGTCGGCTTCGTATTGGAGAAGCACGGACTCGGCAGCCTGCCCGAGGTGCACGCCCGGCGCCTGGTCCATCTGGTGCGCTCGGTAGTTTCCTCGCCCCTCTGGCTGGTCGGGTTCTTCTCCATGCTGGGTGGGCTCGGCTTGCAGATCATCGCCCTGTCACTGATCCCGGTCTCGATCGTGCAGCCGATCTTCGTATCCGGCATCGTGCTATTGCTGGTGCTGTCCCACCTCGCCCTCGGGGAGCACCTCGGGCGCCGGGAGTGGGCCGGAGTAGCCGTCGTCGGCGCCGCTCTCTTCCTCCTGAGCCTCTCCCTCGACTCCCACTCCGACCAGGCCGGGACCCGTGGCACCGTCACCGGCATCCTCGCCACCGGCGCGCCCACCGTGCTGGTCGCCCTGTGGATCTTCGCCACCGCCGACCGCCTGGGCCACGGCCCCGACCGCGCGCCCCACGCCCGCAGCCACCTGCGCGCTCCCCTCTACGGCATGTCGGCTGGACTCGTCTACGGCGTGGCGTCACTCTCGGCCAAGGCCGTGTCGTCCCAGCTGGAGACAAAGGGAATCCTCGCCGGCGTGCCCCACGTCCTGACCTCTCCCTACCTCTACATACTCGGGGTGACATCGGCGGGGGGCCTATTGCTGTTCCAGACCGCGCTGCAGCGTTGTCCGGCTTCGGTGGTGGTGCCCGTCTCCAATGTCATCTCCTCGGCTTTCGTGGTGGCGGCCGGAACGGCTCTGTTCGGGGAGCACCTGCCCGGCGCCGGCTGGCGGGTAGCCCTGCGGCTCATCGGCTTCGCCGGAGTGCTGGCCGGTATGGCAGTGCTGGCCGGCGCCCGGTCGGTGGCCGACACCTATCCGCCCGTGTACACCGAGCCCGAAGAGCCCGAAGCACCCGAGGGGGCCGCCCTGAGCTCTCCCCCCGCCGGATCGTGACCACCACGGCGCCGCCCCCCTCTCTGGCCGACCCCCAACCTGGCGGTCCCGCCTCCCACGATGTGGTGGGCGCCGGCCGCCTGTCCGCCGCCTTCCGGCCCGGGCGGTTGTGGCTGGCCTGGGTGGGGCTGGACACGGTGTTGGCCCTGGCCGTACGGATCGCCACGGTCCTCGGTCGGCCCAACCGCTCCCCCACCGGGGACCCGTTCTCATACCACTTCGGCGCCAATCTGCTGGCCGAAGGCTTCGGCTTCATAGACCCGTGGCTCTACTACGGGCACAACCTGCACCTGCACTACCAGTCGGCCGAATACCCGCCTTTGTTCATGGGACTTCTGGCCATCTCATCCCTGGTCGGGTTCAAGTCCTTCTTCGCCCATCGCATCTGGTCCTGCGTGATCGGCGCCGCCGGCGTGCCGATAGCCGCATACCTCGGCCGGGATGTCATGGGCGGCGGCCGCCAGGGACGGCGGGTCGGAGTCCTGGTCGGTCTCATCGTCGCCATGTATCCGAACATCTGGATGAGCAACGAACAGGTCATGTCCGAGACGATCGACCCGTTAGTGGTCGGCCTGGTTCTCCTGACCGCCTATCGCTTCTGGCGCCGCCCCCGCGTCTGGAACGCGGTGGCCTTCGGCGTCGCCCTCGGTGTGGCTGCCCTCGGTCGCGACGAACTCAGCCTCCTCACCCTCATCGCCCTTCCCCTCATGCTGGGTGCCCGCGCCATTACCTGGCGGGCCCGATGGGGCCGCCTCGGCCTGGCCGCGGCCGCCTTCTGCCTGGTGGTCGGGCCGTGGGTCGGCTTCAACATGGTCCGCTTCGATAAACCCGTCTTCATCAGCACCGGGCTCGGGAACACCCTGGCATCGGCGGACTGCACCACCACCTTCAGCGGTTCCAAGGCCGGTTACTGGTCCCTCGCCTGCGCCCTGGCCGCTCCGCATTACCAGTATCAGGACGCCTCGGTGACCTCGGCCCAGGCCGAGGCCTACGCCATGCGCTTCATCCGCGCCCACGAGTCGGCCCTGCCCCGCATCATCTTCGACCGGGAGGGCAGGACGTTCGCCTTCTGGAATCCGACCTTGCAGATCCGCCAGGACGCCTCAGTGGAGACCCGGCCCTTCCACTGGGCCGAAGTCGGGCTCTACTCCTACTACGCGCTGTTAGTCCTCTCCATCCCCGCCGTGATCGCACTCCGCAGACGCCGCATCCCCATCTACCCTCTCCTTTTCGTTCTGGGCGATGTGGCCATCTCCGTCGCCATCACCCTCGGCCAGACCCGTTACCGCTCACCGTTCGAGTTGTGCGTGGCCCTCACAGGCGCCATCGGGCTCGAACTGACCGGCGCCTTCCTGTGGAACCACCGACCGCGCCGGCCCCGACCAGGTGAGCCCGTCCCGGCATGAGTGAGCCTCGGAGGGTCCTGGTGGTTGTGCCGGCCTGGAACGAGGAGGGCTCCATCGCCTCGGTTCTGTGCGAGATCTCCCACGCCCTCCCGACTGCCGACGTCCTGGTGGTGGATGACTTCTCCTCCGATGGCACCGCCGCCATCGCGCGTTCTGCGGGCGTCGACGTCATCTCCAACGTCTTCAATCTCGGCGTTGGCGGGGCCATGCGGGTCGGCTTCCGATACGCGGCAGACCGGGACTACGACGCACTGGTGCAGATCGACGCCGACGGCCAGCACGATCCCGCTTACGCCCCCGGCCTGCTCGAGGCCCTGAACTCCGCTCCGGGGCCGGCGCTGGTTATCGGCGCCCGCTTCGACTCCTCCGAGGACTTCCCCGTCCCCCGGGCCCGCCGCTGGGCCATGCGCCTGCTGGCCGCTTACCTGTCCAGGCTCACCGGATGCCGCCTGACCGACGCCACCTCGGGCTACCGGGCCTACAACCGTGACGCGATCGCCCTCTTCGCCCGGACTTATCCAGCCGACTACCTGTCGGACACGGTGGAGTCGCTGATCATCGCCTCCGGGGCCGGCGCCCGCATCAGCCAGCTGTCCACCGTCATGCGCGAGCGCGCTGCCGGCATGCCCAGCCAGTCCCGGGCCCGGGCCCTGCTCTACCTCTCCCGGGTCGCGCTGATGCTGTTCCTCCAGGCCATCCAGCCCCGTAGCGCCCGCCGAGCCACCCGTGCGGCTCGCCCGGCCGGCCCGACTCCCGCCTTTCGCCGCGCCACCCCAGACCAACCGACCGCCGAGGAGAAACCATGAGTGGTGTTCATCTGACCGTGCTGCTGTCTACGGGGGCGGCGGTGGCTGCCGTGGTGGAGCTCCTTCGCCGTCGCCACATTCGGGAGAAGTACGCCGTCGTCTGGCTGGCCGTCTGCCTACCCATGACCGTCTTCGCCATCGACCCCAACCTGTTCAACCGGCTGGCCCACGCCATCGGGGTCATCAACCCGCCCGATCTGCTGACCGTGTTGGCCTGCCTGTTCCTGCTGGTCGTCTGTGTCTACATGAGCTGGGAGCTCGGCCGGCTGGACGACCGCACTCGCCGGCTGGCTGAGGAAGTGGCCCTCCTCCGCCGGGACGTGGGCAGCGGCCACTGAGGCCCGCCACCCTGCGTCACCGAACGCCACGCTCCGTTCCCCAGGGCGAGAGATGAACTTTGAACAGAGACGCCGTTTTCATTAAGAACGTGTTGTGGAACGAACGGAAATTCTCCACTAAAAGACCAACTTCAAGATCTTCGGGTGTGTCTTCGAAGTTCATCCCCCACTCCGCGCCACCGGCTGTGGCGATCCATCACTCGCAGTAGCGAGTCCAGCGCCGGTCGGGCCGACCAGACAGTCAGCGGCGCCCGTGACGTCGTCCGCCCCGCAGTTCCCGACGGCGAAGGGTCTCCGCGGCCAACACGCCCAATGTCCCCCGGGCCGTGGCCTCCCAGGTCAACTCAGTAGCCCGGTCCCGGGCCGCCGAGCCCAGGCGCTGGCGCAGGGAAGGGTCCCGAAGCACGGCGTCTAAGGCAGTCTCCAACTCGGCGGGTGAGCCGGCCAGCAGACCGGTGACCCCATCCTCGACAGCATCGGCGTGGCCGGTGATGCGGGTGGCCACGGCCGGGGTGGCGCAGGCCCCCGCCTCGGTGAGGGTCATCCCCCAGCCCTCGTGGGATGAGGACGAGGCCACCACCCAGGCCCGACGGTAGAGGTCGACCAGGTCATCGTCGCTCATGCGGCCGGGCATGGACAGCCACGCAGCGGCCCCCAGGCGCTGGACGCGCTGCTCCAGAGCTTCGCGCTCGTAGCCCTCGCCGACTACGACCGCCTCCAGGTCAGGGTGGCGAGACCGGAGCCGGGCCAGTACCTCGATGAGAAGGTCGAAGCGCTTGACCGGCACCAGCCGGCCCACGGCCACCACCAGGGGACGGGCTGAGCGTTCCCCCCCGGGGCGGAATCGAGGCTCGACGCCGGGAGGGACCACGGAGATGTTGGCGGCGGGCAGACCGAGGGAGGTGATGATCTCCTGGCGGGAGGATTCGGACAGGGTAACCACGGGGGTGTTCCGGTAGAAGGGCGGGGCGATCCGGCTCTCCAGCAGCTCCCCCAGGCGGCCCAGCACCGGGGGGTTCATCACCATCCGCCACATCTGACCGTGCACGTGATGAAGGAACACGATGCGGGGATTGCGCGACCAGACGGGAGACATGAACGGCATCCCGTTCCAGATCTCGACCAGTCCGTCCCGGTCAGCCGGGGAGAGCCAACCCCAGGCGGCGGCGCGGGGGAAGATGGAGTAGCGGCCGGCTCTTCGCACGGCCAGGTAACCATCCCGGACGACCACGTCCACGGCCCCCGGAACGGCCGACGTGCGCATGACCACGTTGATACCAGCCTCGGCCCACAGGGCCGCTATACGGGCGGCATGCACCTCGGACCCCCCGGCCTCGGGATCATCGAGGTCCCGCCAGGCCAGGATCATGACCCGGGACAGGCCCGCCTCGTTGGCCAGAGCTGCCAGGTCGCTCATGGGACCGCATCGGTTGGGACGGCCCGGGGTCGGTCGAACCAGCTGAGCCGGTCCTTCAACCGAAGGGCGGGCCGCTCGACCAGGAAGTAACTCCCCGAAGCCGAGGCCACCGCCAGAGCCAGGACGACGGTGAAGAGAGCCCAGAATGGGATGTGGAAGAGGGAGTCGTGGGTCCAGTTGAGCCACATGCTCACCCAGGCCTGGTGCCAGAGGTAGATGCCGTAGGAAACCACTCCGGTGGCCGCCACCAGTCGCATTCGCAGAAACCGGCGGATGAAGCCGCGGTCCTGGGGGCCGAAGACGGCCGGCAGGAGCATGAAGAAGGCGAAGGCCCCGTACAGGCTCTGGCGGGCCAGGTTGAGCCCCGGGCTGATCTGGTACAGCGGGGTGAGCGGAATGTGGAGTTGGGAGACGGCCCAGAAGGCCACGCCGGCCAGCGCCCAGCTGACCCAGGGCATCACCGGGTGCCACAGCCAGCCCGGACGCAGTCCCTGTTGATGCATCCAGGCGCTGGTCACGGCCAGGAACATGCCCAGGGCGAAGAGGTCCAGGTTGGCCGGAAGCCAGTCACTCATCGTCCCGTAGGTGCTGGACGGGTGGTGCACGGCTTCGGTCAGGGCCCACAGGCGGAAGGCGAAGCTGATGACCACCATCACGGCCAGGGCCGACATCTCCCTCACCAACTGGGAGCGCAGCGAGCTTCGCCGCCACACCAGTAGCGCCGCCAAGAGGGGAAGGAAGAGATAGAAGCTCATCTCCGTGCACAGGGACCAGGCCTGGGTCACCCCTTTGAACACCGTGCTGGGAAAGTAGATCTGACCGAAGGCGTAGAGGATCAGGGTGGGCTTCCAGCCCCGGACGTTGGTGTTGACCCGCATGATGTAGCTGGTCACGGTCATGACCAGCCAGTAGGCGGGGACGATACGCAGGAGCCGACGGACCCAGAAGCGTTTGAGGTCAGGCGAGGCCGAGCCGGCTAGATGGGCGACGGCAAAGGGGCGGTAGAGCAGGAAGCCGGAGATCAGGAAGAAAACCGACACGCCGATCTCCAGACGGGCGGTGTAGATGCCCCACGCCGAGCGCGACGTGAATCCGGAGACGAAGGCGGTGTGGATGCCAACCACCGACACGGCGGCGAAGGCCCTCAGGCCGTCGAAGCAGGGGAAATGGGCCGGCAGGCCCCGGGTGGCCTCGGTGGCGGGACGAGCCCGGGGGCAGTCGGTGGCGGTGAGGCTCAGGGTTCGGCGCGACGGCTGGGGAGCACGGGAGCCGAGCGACCGGTTCCCGTTGAGGACGAAGCGGAAGACGATGAGGACGAAGACGAGGTAGGCGCCGAGACCTCCTCGTGGTACTCCTCCTCCACGTTGACCGACCACACGTCGTGGTGCGAGCCGGTCACGATGTTCTCCACACTCAACATGGCCGTGTACATGGAGTGGTCCTGGTTGTTGTAGCGGTGCATCCCGTTGCGCCCCACCGGGTAGACGTTGGGCACCTCGGCTTCCAGCCAACGGCGGATGACGTCCACGCGATCGGCGTAGCCCTCGTCATAGACCGGATAGGCCTTGGGCATGCGGACCACATAGCCGACCTCGACCTTCCCCTTCTCCACCAGACCGAGGACCGCCAGCTCTCGGGTGCCCAGGGCGATGAGCTCCTCATCAGGAGAGTTCCATAGCTCGTCGCCCTCGAAGACGAAGTACTCCAGGCCCAGACAGGTGCGGCCTTCCTTGATCATGTACGGGGACCAGGATCCGAAGTTCTGGATCCGGCCCATGCGGACCTCGGGGGCGTGGATGTAGATCCAGTTGTC
>DATLUK010000373.1:0-3427 GCA_035533195.1 Acidimicrobiales bacterium
TTCAACCACGGTGGAGTGATCGCTGCCTGTGTCGGTCCGCTGTGCGCCGCCGGCGCCCGGGCCGAGGGCATCCAGTCACCGGTGGCTCCCGAGGTGGGACGGCTTGGACTGTTGGTCCGCGTCGTCACCGATGCCTTGGCCAGGCGGTCGGTGCGGTGGCGCAGCGGTGGTCAATCGGTGGTGCTGCAGGGACGGGCTCTGGCCGTCGGCGGAACGACGCTGTCTCTGTCCGACGCTGAGAAGCGCATTCTCGCCCGGCTGGCGGAGAGACCAGGATCGGTCGTAGCCAAGTCGACCCTGGCCCGCCACCTCGGCGCCACTCCGAGGGCGGTGGAAGCTGGCATCTGCCGGTTCCGATCCAGGACGGGGCCGAGCGGCCGGGGATTGGTCCAGACGGTGCAGGGGCGCGGCTACCGGCTGGACGTCGGCACCGGGCTGGAGTCCCCCGAACCGGGCTAGGGAAACCCGGGATCTGAGCGCCGGGCGGGGTCCACGGGACTCATGATGCCGACCGGGGTTCCGTCCGGGTCCTCCACGACGGCGTAGCGGGCTCCCCAGAAAGCGTCGTAGGGATCCTGTTGGCTCCGGTAGCCGGCGTCCGTCAGCGCGGCATGGACCTCGTCCACCCGGGGGCGACTCTCCACTTTGAACCCGATGACAGCCCGCCCACCGGCCCAGCCCCGGTTCCAGTGACGCGCGAACTGATCTGGTCGGGGTTTGGGCTGTTCAACTCGAGGACCTCCAATTCACCGGGCCGGCGCTGAATCCACACGCTAGGCACTGGCGCGAGAGTGAGCTCAGAAGAGACCGAAGCGGATACCGGACGCGATTCCGAAGGCCAGGCAGTAGACCCCGAAGGGGATGAGGGTCCGTGTCTTGAAGTAGCGGGACAGGAAGGTGATAGCCAGGAGAGAGGTGGCCGCTGCCGCCGCCGCTCCCGCCAATACCTGGGGCCGGATCCCGTTTCCCAGGGGTCCGAGCAGGTCCGGGACCTTGAGAGCCCCGGCCGCCAGGATCACAGGTGTGGACAGGAGGAACGAGAAGCGCATGGCATTCTCGTTGCTCAGGCCCCGGAACAGGCCGCCGACCATGGCGACGCCCTCCCGGCTGATCCCGGCCAGTAGGGCAAGGGCCTGCGATGCGCCGATGACCCCGGCGCTCACCAGCCCGATGGCGGCCAACTCATGGGTGGCGGCGGGATCGATGTCCACCCGCTGCCGCTCAGCCACCGTCAGGTGAGGCGCGGTTCCGCCTTCTGCGGCTCGACGCCGGCGATGTCGCTCCCCTCCGAGCAGGATCACTCCGTTGGCGGCCAGAAAGAGTGCGGCGGCCAAGGGCTTGGCGAAGAGAACCCGGAACTGATGCTCGAAGATCAGGCCGAGCAGCCCCACCGGCACGGTGGCGACGACTATCAACCAGGCCAGTCGCTGGTCGTCGGTCTCGACCCGGCGTCGGACCAGGGACTGGAAGAAGGCCCGGATGAGCCTGATCCACTCTCGAAGGTAGAACCCGAGCAGTACCAGGGCGGTGGCCAGATGGAGGCCCACCACGAAGGCCAGGTAGGGGCTCTCGGCCATGGACTCCTGTCGGACCAGGGTGGCCCAGGACCCGCCCAGCCAGGATGGGATCAGGACGGTGTGGCCCAGGCTGGAGATCGGGAACAACTCGGTCAGACCCTGGATCAGTCCGATCACGATGGCCTGAAAAATGCTCATGTGGTAGAGCACAGGAGCTGTCGTCACGGCCCATATCTCTACCCCAATATGGGGGGTGGTTCGGACCTCAGGCGCCGAGGCGTGTTCGAATCCGGCGGCCGGTTATTCTCCCGCCCCTTTATCCCGATGCCAGTCCCGCCACACCAGGCGGTGTACCGGCACCCACTGGGGGATATCGCGCAGGCCGGGGAGGAAAGGAACTCCCAGCAGCAGGATGGTGGCGGCGCCGGTCAGGTAGACGGCAATCAGGTCAACATTGGCCGAGGTCTTGAGACCCGGGAGCTGATACCACAGCTGATAGAGCCAGAGCCAAGGCTGGCCCGGGTACGAACCCGTCTCGTTCATGACGCCCCACTGGGAGCCGATGAGATGATCAGCCTGGGCCTGGGCAGCGAAGTAGCTCCCGTCCTCTATGAACAGAAGCGGCTTGGTGAAGTCGGTTCCGTAGAACGGCCGCCGGGAGACCAGGTCGGCGTCCAGAGCCCCCGACCGGGCCAGGGACAGTTCGGCCGCCACCATCACCGGCACCGGACCGTCATCGGCCCTAGGCACTACTGGGGCGGCGCCCACAAAGTGGACTGTCGTCACCGCCTTGATATAGGCCGAATCCCAACCGGCCTGGGTGGCGGGCGACGCGGTGTCATAGCGGTCCAACGCCCGCCGCAGATCTGGAGTAGTGGCCGACAGAGCTGACAGAGGACCGATGACGAAGGTGACCGGAGCATCGATCCGGCGGCGTATGCCCGCCAGGGTCTGCCACGAGACCCCTAGTCCCTGGACGTTGTGGGACCCGCTGCTGTACGGCGGACCGTACTGAGCAGTCTCGGTGGTGCCCGCCAGCTCGTTGGCGGCCGTGGCCATGAAGTCCGCAGGCGCCGCGGTGGCCCAGGTCTGGACGGTGATGGACGGGTCATCGGGGGAGGAGAGCAGCGAGGCCAGCGCCACCACCAGTACCAGGACCACGACGCCGGCAGCCGTCCCTTCCTTGATTATGTCGTAGCGCCGGGTGGGGCCCCGCCAGCTCCCGGAGGCCCCGGCCTCGAGGGTCCGGTGGCGCTGGCGCTTCTCGGGCAGTGGGGGCACCACTCCGCGGATCCGGACCAGGAGAACGTGGATAGCGACCACTGCCACGAGCGCCAGTGGCACCAGGACGATGTGCCACATGAGCATCTGACCGAAGTTCATCAGGTTGAACCAGGCCCCGACGCCGGTGGCGTTGATGGCGTCCTTTCCATTGGTGGCTATCCACTGGGAGTCGAAGTTCGACTGGGAGAGATAGCCGGTGAAGCACTCAACCACGGAGACAAAAAAGGCGATGACTCCGGTCATCCAGGTGGCGACTCGGTGTCCCCGCCAGGCCGCCATCCAGAACTTGCCCCAGAGATGGATGACCAGTAGCGCCATGAACACCTCGACGCTCCAGAGGTGGAGGCTGTTGAAGAAGTGCCCGACCGGGTCGGTGTGCCACCAGTCGGGCCCGCCTAGTGCGAGGGCGAACCCGGAGCCGATGGCGATCATGAGGGCCATAAGGCTGGCTACGCCGAAGACGTAGATCCAAGACCTCACATAAGCCGGCTGGCGGTCGGGCAGGAGCCGGTCAGGCGGAAGGGCCGCGACCAGCCGGCGCCTCAGCCGGCCGGTCCAGGCTCGGTCGCCATCACCGGGGAGGTCAGGATCAGAGGGTGCCGCTTCGACCGGTTGGAGGCCCGGAG
>DATLUK010000374.1:0-24220 GCA_035533195.1 Acidimicrobiales bacterium
CCCGACAGGCGCGGGCCGAAGTGGCCACGGTCTTTTCCGCCTTGGAGGTCCGGGGAGCCAGTCGTTTCGAGTGGGAAGCATTGCCGGCCGAGGTGTCGGCTGACTGGCGAGGCCAGACGGTGAGGGGATACCCGGCATTGGCCGACCGGGGTGAGCATGTCGACCTGCGCGTCTATGCCAACCCGGAGTCGGCTGCCTCGGCCATGTGGAGTGGTACGCGGCGGCTACTTCTGCTCAACAGCCCGGGAGTGACCAGGGCGCTGCGCAGCCTGACCAATCGGACCAAGCTGGCGATCTCCCGTTCGACCTATGCGTCGGTGGCCGATCTGCTGGCCGACTGCACCATGGCGGCGGCCGACGCCCTCCTCAGGGAGCGAGGGGGACCGGTGCGCTCGCGCCAAGCCTTCGAGGCTCTCCTGACCGAGGTCCGGGCCGCTCTGCCAGCCCGGGTTCTCACGACTGTGGCCGGAGTGGGCGAGGTCCTGGCCGATGCCGCCCGGGTCAGAGTGAGGCTCGATTCGGTCCGGTCCCCGGCCCTGGCTCGCTCGGTGGCCGACATGATGTCCCAGATCGACCGGCTGGTCTCCCCCGGGTTCGTGTCGGAGGCGGGAGTGGCGCGCCTGGCCGACCTCCAGCGCTACCTGAGGGCGGTGGAGGTCAGGGTGGAGAAGGCGTCGGCCAACCCCGATCGGGACCTCGCCTGGATGGGCCGAGTCCACCAGATCGAGGATGAGTGGGCCGGGGTCATGGAGCGCCGCCCGGTCCTGGCCCGGACGGCCGAGTCCGGGGAGATCCGCTGGATGATCGAGGACCTGAGAGTGAGCCTGTTCGCCCAGAGCCTCGGCACTCCCAAGGCCGTCAGTGAAGTCCGTATCCGCCGGGCGATCGCGGAGTTGTCGGCGGCCACGTAGGTTGCGGGTCGGTCCGAACCCGGGGGAGGCACGATTGAGATCGATCGACGCGCTGGATGCGGCATCGGGCGTCCGCCTGGCTGGCATCCTGGACGCCGAGCCGACCGGGGCCGGGTTCCGGCTGCGGCGCCTGCCCGAGTGGACCCGTCGCCAGCTTCTCGATCCGGCCCTCGCCTTTGTCTCCTCCATGCCATCTGGCGCCCGTCTGGAGATGACCACCGACTCCACGGTCATAGAGGTGGATGCGCTGCTGACGATGTTGCAGGTGGGAGACCAGGTGCTGCGCCCGGCGGCGTTCGACCTGGTCGTGGATGGAGAGGTGGTGGCCCGGACCAGCTTCTTGCAGGGCCGCATCCTGCGGATGGATCCTGTTACTCAGGCCGTCTCGGTGGACAGGGGACCGGCCGTCACCATCCGTTTTGACGGGCTATCGGCGGGGGCCAAGCACGTGGAGCTGTGGCTGGCCCAGGGGGCCTCGTTCGAATTGAGGGATCTACGGGTCGAGGACGCCGCCCTGGTCGGGCCGCCGCCGCCGGCCCGCGGGCCCCGCTGGGTCCACTACGGAAGCTCGATCAGCCACTGCATCGAGGCCGACCGCCCGACCGGGACCTGGCCGGCGGTGGCGGCCCGCCTGGCTGAGGCCGACCTGATGAGCCTCGGCCTGGCTGGTCAGTGCCAACTCGACCAGTGGGTGGCTCGGACCATCCGGGATCTCGACGTCGACCTGATCAGCCTCAAGCTCGGCATCAACGTCATCAACGGGGACACCATGAGGGAACGAACCTTCCTGTCCGCGGTACAAGGGTTCCTCGATACGGTCCGCGACGGGCATCCCGCCGTTCCTCTGGTGGTGATCACCCCGGTCATCTGTCCCGTGGCCGAGGACCATCCCGGCCCCACTGTGCAGGGACCGGATGGAAAGGTCTTCGTCCGGGACCGCCCGCCTGAACTGTCGTTGGGCGCCCTCAGCCTGGGCCGCATCCGCCGGTTGCTGGCTGACGTGGTGAGCCGCCGACAGCAGGAAGGCGATGACGAGTTGCACCTGGTCGATGGCCTCAGCCTGTTCGGACCTGGGGATATTGCCGACCTACCCGACGGCCTACACCCCAACTCGGCCGGCTACCAGCGGATGGGCGAGCGGTTCCACGCCCTGGCCTTCGGCCACGGGGGCCCTTTTCACCTGGCCGCCTGAGTGCGCGGCGTGAGCTCAGCCGGCCGGATCGGGCCGCGCCGTCCGCTTGACCGAGGTTGACTTCCGCTTGACGGCGCCGGCCGGCTTGACCGGGGTCTTCCGGGCCGGCGCCTTGGTCGCCTTCCGCGCCACCTTTCGCACCGCGGTATCGCGGAGGGAGCCAGAGCGACTCACCGCCGCCTGGTTGTCACCCAGATAGGACGCCACCACCTGAGGATGGCGGATGACGTCACTGGGCCGGCCCTCGGTGACCACCGTACCGAGTTCCAGGGCGATCATTTTGTCGGAGACGGCCGTTACCAAGGGCATGTCGTGTTCGATGATGAGCATGCTGCAGCCGGTCTCATCCTGGATGCGCACCAGGAGAGGCCCGAGGGCTTCGGTCTCCCGTTGGGCGATACCCGAGCTGGGCTCGTCCAGGATCAGCACCGAGGGCCGATGGGCGATGGTCATGGCCAGGTCGACTATTCGGCGGCTGCCGGTGGAGAGCTCTCCGACGAACTTGTTCCGGAAGGCCTCCAGGCCCAAGAGCGCCGTCAACTCCTCGACCTTTTCTTTGATGAGGTCCTCTTCCTCAGCCACGGCGGGCAGGCAGAGGGCCGAGGCCAGCGGGTCGCGGAACTCCAGATGACGCTCGAGGGCCACGCTGACGCACTCGTCCACCGTCAGGGACGGGAACAGACGGGCGTCCTGGAAGCTGCGCCCCAGGCCCGCCCAGCTGCGGCGGTCGGCCGACCATGAGGTCACGTCCCTGGCCTGGAGGGTGACGGTGCCGGAGTCGGGGATGAGGAACCCTGAAATCAGGTCGAAGATCGTCGTCTTTCCAGCCCCGTTGGGTCCGATCAGGCCGAGGATCTCGCCCCGGTGCAGGCTGAAGCTGACCGAGTTGACGGCGGCAATGCCACCGAAGTGCTTGGTGACTCCGTTCAATTCGAGCAGGGTGGGGCGCTGTTCGATCTGCTCCAGGGGCGTGGTCCGGGCTACGGCCACTCCACTGCGGACGACAGGAGCGTTACCTCCCGCCTGGCCGGCCGTGGAACCCTCCAGGAAGACCGAGCGCAGGATGTCCTCCCGGCCCAGCAGGTCGGCGGTCGGCCCCGAGAAGCGCACCTCCCCCTTTTCCATGAATACGGCCCGGTCAGCCAGGGTCAGGGCGACGTTGACGGACTGTTCGACTATCACGATGGTGGTGCCGGTGGCATGGATGGCCCTTACGATCTCGATCAGTCGTCCGACGATGGTGGGGGCCAGGCCGAGGCTGAGCTCATCGATGAGGAGCAGGCGCGGCTTGGAGATGAAGGCCATGCCCAGACCCAGCATCTGCTGCTCCCCGCCGGAGAGATTGCCCGCCAGCTGGTCCCATCGGTCACGCAGTACCGGGAAGTAGTCCAGGACCTGTTCTGTGGCCGCCTTCACGTGGGCCGGGTCCCGCTTCTTGTATGACCAGCCGGCCAGGCGCAAACACTCGGCCACTGTCAGGGTGGGAAAGACGCTGCGGCCACCGGGCATCTGGACTATCCCGGCGGCCACCGCCTTCTTGGGATCGGCATAGGTGACGTCGGTGCCATCGAAGAAGATGGCCCCCGAACTGGCCTGGATCAATCCGGAGATGGCCTTGAGCAGGGTGGACTTACCCGCCCCGTTGGTGCCCAGCAGGGCGACTATCTCGCCTTGGCGAACCTCGAGATCGACCCCGAAGAGCACCTGCACCGAGTCGTAGGCGACATCGATGCCCGTGCAGAGCAACAGCGACCGGTCCCCCGCCTCCAACCGCTGGCGCCGGAGCTCGGCTCCGACCCCCAGTAGCCGGAAGGCGCTGGACACGTCGTTGGCAGTAAAGCGGGCGGCTGAGTAGACGATGGCCGAGGCGATGAGCCAGAAGGGCACCAACGCCCCGATGCCGGCCCGGATGCCGTCCCGATCGGAGATGGAGGACAGCCCGGTGAAGAAGAAGAGGAAGACCACTCCGATGACCAGGAACAGCGCCCCGAAGCTGAAGCCCAGGGTCCGCACCCGGGCCGGGATGACCAGGGACAGGACGGCGTAGTACGACGGGTAGAACGTGCCGATGGCGAAGCTGGTGATGATCCCCAACAACACGGTCAGCCAGAGGGCCGGGCTCAGGGACACCAGCAGTAGCCCGATGCCGGTGGCGCCCAGGGCGTAGGAGGCCCGACGTACCGGCTCGCCCATGCTCTTGGCGAACCATTTGCTGGCCCAGCGCCCGCCCATCAGCACCCCGACGAAGGTGGCGGCGGCGTCGGCGCTGCCGATCACGCCCCGGCCGAAGGGGGCGACATGGAAGGCGCGCTGGAGGAAGAGGGGCAGGTAGGCCGCCAGTGGGACCACGCCAGCCCCCAGGAAGGCAGTTCCGATGAACTGGCGCTTGAGCGTCGGCACATTCCAGAGGATGCGTGACGCCTCCCGGAAAGGCACCGGATCCTCGGCCTTGACCTCGTCGGCGGCATCGGCGTTGTCGGTCTGGCCCCGGACGGGCTCAGGCAGCCGGGCGGCAAAGATGACGGTGATGATGATCGGGATGATGAGGACGTAAAAGGCGCCCCGCCAGCCGAAGAGAGTGGCCATGACGCCGGCCACGATGTTGCCGAAGATGGCACCGACGTAGACGGCGTTGGCGTGGGTGGCATAGACGGGGGCCCGGCGGTCAGGCGCGTAGTAGTCCGACAGCAACGAGTTGTGAATGGGGCCATTGGCGATGAGGCCGAGGCCGTTGCCCAGGCGGACGACGGTGAGGAGGGCGACGGTGCCGACCACCCCGGTCAGGAAGGAGAAGAGTCCGGCCAGGATCCCCGAAATGATGACCAGAGGTACCCGGCGGATGCGGTCGGCCAGGTACCCGACCGGGATGGCGGCCAGGATGAGCAGTGACGTGTTGGCCGTGATGAGGGCGACGAACTTCTGATCGGTGAGATGGAAGCTGTGCTCGATGTTGGGGGCGAGGACGCCGAAGGCGGCGGTGTCGAACTCATCGAAGAAATACAGCAGCGACAGGATGACCAGGGCGAAGATGGCCGCTCCGCCGGTGTCCCGGTAGAACTTGTTCCGCAAGAAACCCAGCGGGTTCATACGCCGACCACTTCCTCTTCTCCGACCACGGCCAACCGGTCGGCCCCCTCTGACACATTCACGGCCGCGATTAGGAAGTCGCGGTCCTCCTCGGGCTCATCCGGGGCCCGCTGGTCGGCCACCAGGCTGGCCACGATGATTCCCCGCCGGGTGGCGACCAGGCGGAGCATGGCGTCCCTGAGCCCGTAGAAGATCTGGGCCAACCCACCGGGGAAGAACAGCAGAAGGATCAGGGCGCCCAGCCCGCTGGCCAGCAGCTGGAAGGCGGGGCTCAGGTCGCTGTACTGCAGGATGCCGTAGAAGGCGGTGCCGAGGAGAGCCCCGGGCAGGGAGGTCACCCCGCCGATTACCACGATGATGAGCAGGGTCAGGCTCAACTCGGGCGGGAAGGACTCGGTAGGGGTCGATCCCTGGTAGTAGGCGAACATGGCACCGGCCACGGCCGCCCAGAACCCGGAGATGGCGAAGGCCCACAGCTTGGCCTTGGAGGGTGAGACTCCGAAAGCCTGAGCCCCCTTCTGGTTGTCCCGTAGGCCCACCAGCACCCGGCCGAAACGGCTGCGCCGCAGGCCGCGGGCGGAGATCACGGCCAGGGCCAGGACCACGAGGCAGGCGTAGTAGAAGGTCCGGTCTCCCACCAGGCTGTAGACCCCGTAGAGGATGGGCCGGTTGATGGCCTGCGTTTCGGGTGCCAGCAGGGAGCCGAAGTAACTCGGGGAGAGGAAGTAGTCCTGCATGGTTATGGCGAAACCCAGGGTGGTCACGGCCAGATACAGGCCGCGTATCCGCAACGCCGGCAGGCCGATGACCACGGCTACCAGCGCCCCGGCCGCTCCCGAGATGACCAGGGTGAGGAAGAAGTCCAGGTTGTGTCGGGCGGCCAGATTTCCGGCCAGGCCGGCGCCGACGGCGGCCAGGCCCCACTGGCCGAGGGAGATCTGTCCCGCCCATCCGGTGAGGATGACCAGTGACACGGCCACGATCCCGTAGATGACCACGGCCGAGGACAGGATCTGCTGAGTGGACGACAGGAGGTTGTAACCGAAGATCAGGAGCAGCAAAGTGGCCAGGCCCAGCCCGAAGCGTCCCCACTGGACCTCGGGCAGGTTCTTGAGTTCAGCCGGGATGGGTCGGAACTCCTGGCTGTTCGACCAGGTGGAAAGGCCGGTGTCCTCCCCTCTGGACAGCTGGCGGCGCTGGACGAGCATGAAGGCCAGGATGATCGGGAGGATGACGGCGGCCGAGACGGTCGGGTCCCGGGAGAAGTAGTAGATGGTCTGGTCCAGAATGCCGAGGGCGAGGCCGGCAAAGAGGGCGACTCCGAAGCTCTCCATCCTGGCGATGACGGCGGCGGCCAGTCCGTAAAGGAGGATGACCGGCCCGACGAAGGTGCCGATGGGCAGGCCGATGATTGGCACCCGGAGGAAGATGGCCAAAGCCGAGAGAGCGGCGGCCAGGGCCCAGACCACGGTGGAGATCCTCTTGACCGGGATGCCCAGCAGGGCGGCCCGGTCAGAGTTCTCGGCCGTGGCCCGCACGGCTATGCCGATGTCGGTGTAGCGGAAGAAGGCGGCCAGGCCGACCATGACGAGGAGGACCACCACGGCGGCCACGATGGAGTTGGCGTCGAGAAGGAAGTGGCCGATGGTGAAATGCAGGCTGGAGAAGGGGGTCTTCGGGGGGGCCGGGCTGATCAGGAATCCCGCTCCCATCCACTTGGGCATGTAGAGCTGGAGGGCGGAGAAGATGAGGGCCAGACCGATGGTGGCCACCGAGAGGACCAGGCGGGACGCTTTGGCGAAGCGCCGGATGATGAGGAAGTCGATTACGACCCCGGCCAGGATGCCCGAGCCCAGGGCGATTACCAGGGCGACCAGGTACGGGACGTGGTCGACCTTGATCAACAGAACTCCGAGCACGCCTGAGGTGGCCCCCATCTCGGCCTGTGCGAAGTTGATTATCCGGTTGGCGCGGTAGATGAGGATAAGCCCGAAGGCCAGGAGGGCATAGAGCAGGCCGATGATCCCGCCATAGACGAAGATCCCGGCGGGTGGTTCGTTGGTCCGCATGATCAGAGCCAAGACCAGGCACAGTCCTCCGATGCCTACGACAGCCTTGGCCACGCTGCCGCTGATTCGGCCCTTCCACAGCCGCTGGGTCTGTTGAGCCACCGCGGTGCGGGCGATCTGGCCCGCTATGTCCCGCACGGCGGCGGCGCTAGCAGCCATTGGCGGTGGTGTCGAAGAACAGAGCCCCACTTGGTAGCTGCCCCGGGTCGTACCGTTCGCCCCCGTTCAGCGGACAGTAGGACCCAGGTTTACCGTCTACCTCGGACGGCCGGGTCGAACTCCAGTTGACCAACCGGGCATCGCGAAGGGCTGTCCACGGACTCGAGCCCTGGAAGCCCACTTCGTAGACGGTGTTGTCGTGGTACTTGGCCCACCCTCCGAACAGCGGGATGTTCTGGAGACCTTCGTGTATTCGCGCCGGGTTGGGCTGTGGGCCGGCCACCTGGAACGCCGTGGCCATGATGGAGAAGTAAGGGACGGTGGCGTCCTCAGTTGCATCGGGCGTGTTGGGGGAGTTGACCGATTCGTACCAGTGGTATGAGTCGCTGTCCTGCAGCTTGCTGGAGACAGCCAGGTCCGACAGCCCGAAGGCGTGCTGCCACTCCCCCGTGGCGTACAACCGGCCCAGGACGTCGTAGTCGATCAGTCCGACTCCGGCGATGAGATTTTCCGGGAAGTAGTTCTGCTCCTGCATGGTATTGGTCAGGAATACTGGGGCGATCGGGTCACAGAAGCATTCGACGGTAGTGATCTTGTTCTGGATCAGCTGCTGAACGACGTTGTCCGATTGTTGCTGGGCCGTCGTGATATCGGACTGGTATGGAATCTCCAGGACCCCGCCCTTGGTGTTGCATTCCCCGCCGGTCACCAGCGACTTGAAGATGTCGACATAGATCTTGTAGGTGGGATCCCCGTCAGTCTCGGGGAACAGGACGGCCAGCTTGCGGATCGGCGCCGCCGTCGGCGGACTTCCCCAACCCCGAGTGGTCTCCACATCGGGGCCGGCCCATTTGACCGGCTTGTTGACCAGGTCCTTGCAATACAACTCGGCGTCGTACTGAGCCTGGCGGGTCCCGTCCATGAGGATCCCGTAGAAATAGGGAGCGTCGGCCTGGTAGTACTGCTCGGGCTGTTCCCCGCCACCCAGGTCGATAACGTGCAGGGCGGCCAGTTCATTGGCGAACTGGGACGTGACCCCGGCGCCTATGACGAAGGCTGGGTGCATGGCGGCGATGACCTTGGCGTCGGCCACCTCACAGGCGGGATCCGGGGGTGTCTCCGAGCACTGGCCCTGGTAGTAGGGAAAATTGCAGGGGCTTTGGTTGGTGGCGCCATTGTTGGCCCCGCTCCCGTCCAGGGGCACGAAATGGCGACCGTATTCCGACCAGTACTTGTTTATGACCTGGTTGAAGACCTGGTCGGCCTCGCAGGACTGCTCGGTGGTGGCGGCCAGACCCTGGGTCTGGAGGATGGCGTCCACCTCGGCATTGGCCTGGACCTTGTAGACGACGTAGTTGATCTGGGTTGAGGTGACGCCCTGCATGGTTGCGCCACCGTTGTTACCGCCGTGCCATACCGGGACGCACGGGGGCATGTATTTGTAGCCGATGGGTCCGTTCTGCTGGCCGTCCGGGGCGCAGTCGCTTCGATCGACCGGGCGCGACGAGCCGGTGGTTCCGCCCGTGCCGGTACCGCCCAGTCCGGAGGTGCCGCCCGAGGTCAAGCCGCCGCCGCCCGAGACCGACCCGGAGCCGGAGGCCACTGAACCCGACAGGGACGAACTCGAGGAGTTTGTCCCTCCCAGCCCCCCGGAGTTCCCGGCGCCCGTGGAGCCGATTGCGCTGGCCCCGTTGGCCGCCGTACTGGAACCGGTGCCGTACTGGCCGGCCGAGGCGTTCACGCCTCCCCGCGAGGGGGCCAGGGCGATGACGATCACCTGCACCGCCGCTAGGGCGATAAAGGGCAGATAGCGCCGCCCTAACGCACCCGGACTCGAGGCCACTCTTGTACCCCCAGAGATTCAGGAGCCCCATGCTCCTCGGCGGGTCAGGGTAGGCGAGGGTGTGCCACTTGTCTCACCGGGGTGGCGCCGTCGGCCAATCTGTGGACGGTGGGCCGGTTCCGATTGATCCTGTTGTGCGGCGGAGTGGTGGGGGCTGTGGCCGCCACCCTCTCCGACCCCGGGAGGGCTCAGGCGGCTGCCGCCCAGGACTCCCCGGCCTTCCTCCTGGTGGCCGGCCTGCTCCTGATCGGCCTGGTGGCGCAGCAGGACCACCTCTTCGAGACGGCTGGACGATGGCTGTCGGACCGCTTCCAGTCGGACGGGCTGCTGCTGGCCATGGCCATGCTCCTGATCGGCGTCGTGACCGCCACCCTCAACCTGGACACCTCGGTCGCCTTCCTGACCCCGGTCCTGGTCCAAGCCGGCCGGCAGAGGCCGGCCCTGGCGTCGCCCCTCCTGTACGGCTGCGTGCTGCTCGCCAACGCTGGCTCGCTGCTCCTGCCCGGCTCCAACCTGACCAACCTCATCGTCCTGGGCCCGCTCCACATCTCGGGCGTGGACTTCCTCCGGCGGATGTCGCTACCGTGGGCGGCGGCGCTGCTCATCACTGGCGCAGGGGTCTGGTGGTGGGGCAGGCGGGCGCCCTCGGCCTCGGCCGGTGCCGGGGCGGTGGTGGCTGGATCGCAGAGACCCAGCCCGGTCGCGGCCCGACGGGTGCACGCCGACGTCAACGATGGCCGGGCCCGGCCAGCCGTCGGTCTGGGCCTGGTGGGGATAGCCGGGGCCATCGGCCTCGTTCTGGCCGTTCGCTCCCCGGCGCTGCCGGTCCTTGGACTGGGTTTGGCCCTCATCCTCTGGCGGCTGGCCCGGCGGCGAGTGTCACCGGGGGCGGTCCTGGAGGTCCTGGATCTACCGGTGCTGATCGGTCTGCTCGGCGTGGCGGTGGGACTGGGTGCCCTGGCCCGAACCTGGACCGGACCGGCCCAGTTGATGGGCCACCTGAACTCCTGGGCGTCGGCTGGCCTAGCCGCGGCAGCCTCCGTGGCTGTCAACAACCTGCCGGCCGCCTCGCTACTGGGTGCCGGCCGGTTGGCGCACCCCTACTCCGTCCTGGTCGGACTCGACTTGGGGCCGAACCTGATGGTCTCGGGCTCGCTGGCCTGGATCATCTGGCTCCGCACGGCCCGCCAGGCCGGGGCTGAGCCCTCCATCGGCCGCGCTGTCCGCCTGGGGGCGGCGACGGCCCCTTTGGCCATGGCTGCGGCGGTGCTGATGTTGTGGGTCACCGGCCCGACCTGACCCCGACCGGGCCGGTTGGGTACGTCCGGGGCGGACCGACTACCAGGCGTAGGCCTCTGGGGCGGCGCCCCCGGGACCGGGGAAGATGGCATCGAGGTGGGAGAGGGTCTCGGCCTCGAGGCTGATCTCGAGAGCCCTCAGGCTGTTGGTGAACTGGTCTGGCGTCCTGGGCCCGAGGATGGGGGCGGTCACCACCGGATTGGAGATCAGCCAAGCCAGGGCGACGTTGGACGGTTCCTCGCCCAGTTCGGCGCAGAGCTTCTCCCACTGCTCCAGCTGGTCCCGCTTGGACTCGATGCGTCCCTTCATGGCATCAGCACCTCTTCGACCGTCGGACCCGCCGCCGGGGTTCAGGACCCCGCCGAGCAAGCCGCCGCCCAGGGGACTCCAGGGCAGCACACCTATGCCGTAGGCCTCACAGGCCGGCAGCACCTCGAGCTCGACTGTCCGGGCCGTGAGGTTGTAGAGGCTCTGCTCGGACACCAGGCCGAGAGAGCCACGCCGCCGAGCGGTTTCGGTGGCGGCTGTGATGTGCCAGCCGGCAAAGTTCGAACTGCCGACGTAGACCACCTTGCCCTGGGCCACCAGCAGATCCATGGCCTGCCAGATCTCCTCCCAGGGGGTGTCGCGATCTACGTGGTGCATCTGATAGAGGTCGATGTGATCGGTCTGCAGCCGGCGAAGGCTGGCGTCACAGGCGTCCCGGATGTGTCGTGCTGACAGCCGGGAAGTGTTGGGCCAGGGGTCCCTGCCGTTGTAGACCTTGGTGGCCAGCACGATCTTCTCCCGGCGCTGACCTCCCTGGGCCAGCCACCGGCCGATGATCGTCTCTGTCTCGCCACCGCCGTAGACGTTGGCCGTGTCGAAGAAGTTGATGCCGTCCTCGAGCGCCCGGTCCATGATGGCGAAGCTGTCCGCCTCGTTGGTTCGGGGCCCGAAGTTCATCGTGCCCAGGCACAGGGGGCTTACTCGCAGACCGGTCCGGCCCAGAAACTTGTAGTCCATGCCGCCAACCTACCGGGCGTGACCGTTGCTGTTGGACGGGGCCTGGCCGTCGGTGTCAAGTCACCCGCCGGGCGATGCCGCCTGAGGTTGGAGCCGAAGCCGGGCCGCCAGTTCCAACAGAAGGTGCAGGTTGGGACCCTCCAGTCGTACCGGTTGTCCGTCGATGCTGAGGTCGATGTAACTGGCCACCAGGTCGATGGTGAGACTCCCGTAACGATGGCCGGGCAGGGCTATCCGCAGGCTTCCCGACGGAGGTGGGTTGACCGTTCCCTGGTTGATGTCCATGAGGTTCGGTCCGTCTACGTAGTGGGCGACCACGGTGGTGGCGGGCGCCACCGTCGCCGCGCCGGGTTCGGATTGATCGGTCACCTGGGCCTGCACTCCGTCCAGGTGGAACCGCGGGGGCGGCACCGCCCACACCGGTAGGTGGGCGATGTCGGAAGCCTTGAGGTTGACGACCACGGTGCTCCCGCTGGTTCCGGCCGGCACCACCGGCCCGGACGAGGTCACCGTGAAAGCGCCCGCCCCGATGCGCGGATGAGGGTCGAAGGCCGTCGCCAGGCGCTGGCGCACCAACTCCCCGTTGAGCACCCATACCTCGTTCAAGACCTGGCCGGTGGCGTCGTCCAGGTAGATGTCGGTGTAATCCGACGCCGTGGGGGCGGCCACGGTGTCACCCACCGGTCCGTTGGTTCGCACCACGGTGCAGGTCCGGCCGAGGACCTGAGCACTGCCGATCACCCGGGCCAGGCCGTGTTGGACGGCCAGTGCCAGTGCCGGGGCGGCCTGGTCATCGCCCGTGGCTCGGAAGGTGCCGGTCTCCAGCAGACCCCAGTGAGGCTGGGGGGAGCTTTCGAAGATGTAGGCCCCACTCGGGCCGGTCACGGCTCCCGAGGACACCTGTCCCCTCGATGAGTAGGTGAGGTCGGACCCGTAGAAAGGCCGTTGGATCAGCTTCTTTTCAATCTGCGTCGGGGTGTTGGGCTCGGTTATCCGGTAGGTGATGGAGTAGGCCTTGAGAGGCGAGGGCAGCGGGACGCCGGCGCTCGGCGCGCTACCCAGCTGGCCCTCCAGGCCGGCAGCCTGCTGCTCCCCACTGGTCTGGGCGTTGGAATCGACACGCCAAGCCAGGACCAGGGCCAGGGCGACGCCCACCGTCAACGCCCCCGGACCCAGAAACAGCCACTTCCAGCCGGGTGGGCGGGTCTGGTGCCGCCCTCCGCTCGGCCGCCCGACCCGATGACCACCGACGCGCCGGCGGCCCGGTGGCGACGGGTCCCGCCGGCCGGCCGTCGGCCGGGCCCGGCCGCTCGGGCGGCTCATGGGTGGACCCGGTCCTGTCGCATGATCGGGGGACCCTAGTGGTGGTCTCCCTCCGGGAGGTCGGCACCCTGGTCATCGACTCACTCGGTGTCGGGCAGCCGGCGGACCTCGACCCGAGTCTCCCGCGCCTCGCCTTGCTCCGAGATCACCCGGTAGGCGTGAACGCCCTCGCGGTCGCAGACGGCATCGACCATCTCGGTACCGTCGAAGCGCAAGGCGGCACCGTCGTCCAGGGCCCAGCCCCCGGGCAGAGTGCCATTTGCTACCAGACGATGGTAGGTGGGCCGCCGGCGTTCCTCGCTGTCGTAGTGCGGGCAGTAGCTGCCTGCCAGCAACCCGAGACCGGCGGTGAAGGGCTGCAGTTCATAGCCGAACGAGTCGGTGGTGCCGCTCTCGAACCAGCACAGGGCGCCGGCGCTGGATCCGCTGAGGATCACGCCGGACTCCCAGGCCCGACGCAGGATGGGGCCGAGGCCGTGGGCCTGCCACACCGCCGCCAGGTTGGCGACGCTGCCCCCGCCCACCAGGATGATGTCCTGGTCGAGCAGCAGCCCGGCCGGGTCGAGGGATGATGGCATGGGGAAAAGGGCGAGGTGGCTGGTCCGGGCCCCAGCCGCGTTTAGGGCGGCGTAGGCCCGCGTGTAGTAGGCGGGATCATCTCCGGTGGCCGTGTTGATGACGCAGACCCGCGGCGCTTCCTGGCCGCTCATGGCCAGCACATAGCGGAGCAGTGGGCCGGCTCGCCAGCCGCCGGCGCCGTCCGGGCGGAAGGCGCCTCCGAGGAGCACGATCCTTCTCGGTTCGGATGGGTCTGTGCCTGGCTGTTTCCGGGTGGCCATGCCGCCAGTCTGGTCGGGCGGGTTGGCGCCGCGCTCGGCCAGTGGTGAATGCTGGCCATGCCATCCAGGGGAGGGGGCCCGCTTTGCGGATTCTGGTGATCGATGACGAGGCCGACTATCGGTACCTTCTGAGCGTCGGTCTGGGTCTCGAAGGCCATGAGGTGGTCGAGGCGGCCGAGGTGGTGGCCGGGCTGGCCCTGGCCAGCGAGGTCGAGCCCGACTTGGTCCTCATCGATCTGGTGATGGTGGGCGGTGGAGGAATGGCGTTGCTGCCGAAACTGCGCAAGGCCTGTCCCCGTTCCGCTCTGGTCTTCCACACCGTGGAGAGGGAGAGGGCTCTACCCATGGTTGGCCATCCCTCCGGGCCGGATGGCTTGCTGGAGAAAGGGATGCCTCCTCGCGAGTTGGCCGAGGCTCTCAACGGCATCCTGTCCGTGCACCGGTCCCGATCCGAGGCCAATGACGGAGACCGGGGGTCTGCCTCCCACTACTAGACGATCTCGACCGGAAGGCCGCCGCCAGCCGGGGCAGGACAGCCGCCACTCGGCGTCGAATGCTCAGTGCATGGCGCCACGGCACAGGTCCGGCTCGGTACTGATCTCGGTGTGCTGCCCGGCCTGCGGCCAGGAAGTGGTGTCTCCTAGCCTGACCCGCTCGGAGATCCTTGACCGTCATCTCCGATACTGCCCCTGGGAGCCGGGGGGCGCCCTGACCGCATGATCTAATCGGGCCGCCGGCCCGATGGCGGTTGATTCAGTCGTTCCTGGCCACGGGTAGGCGGACCCAGAAGGTGCTTCCTACGCCGATTTGGCTCTGGACGCCGATCGTGCCACCCATGGCCTCGACTATCCCCCTGGTCACGTGTAGCCCGAGGCCGATACCGCCGGGATGGTGGTCGGGATCCTCAGCCTGGGTGAAGGCCTCGAAGACCCTGGGCATGAAGGCCGCCGGGATGCCGAGGCCCTCATCGGCAACGGTCACCTCCACCTCCCCGGTGCCGGCGGCGAAGCAGCTCACGGTCACGATGCCTGAGCCCTCGGCGCCATGCCGGATGGCGTTGTCGATCAGGTTGGCTATCACCTGGGCCAGGCGGGTGACATCAGCGGTGACGGCGGGCACGTGCTCGGCCGTGTCCAGCAGAATGTTCGGCCTGTCGGGGTGTGCGTCGATCACCGAACGGAGCACCTCGGTGATGTCCACCCGTTCGGTCCGCACCCGCAGCGTCCCCATCTCCAGACTGGTGGAATCCAACAGGTTTTCGATTAGGCGGCGCAGCCGGTCCCCCTGGGCCACCATCCTGGAAAGGATGTGGTCCCGGTCGGCGGCGAGCAGGTCGGTCCACCTGGCTTCCAGGACTTCGGCAAATCCGACTACGGCCGCCAGCGGGGTCCGCAACTCATGGGAGACGCTGGCCAGGAAGGCACTCTTTAACCGAGCCAGCTCCTCGAGGCGCTCGACCGTCTCTCGCTCGCGTGCCAGGCGCTGGGCGTTCTGCACGGCCAGGGCCGCCTGGGTGGCGACGGTCTCGAGCAGTTCTCCCCTGGGCGCCGACAGATTGGTCAGGACGAGCAGCCCCACGCGCTGGCCGGCCACGTTCAACTCGGACAGGCGGCTGGCCCCGTGCGAGTACAAGCCGGCCTCGGCGCTCGGCCAGTCGGGGAACGAAAGCGGATAGTCACCGGCTCCCTCCCGCCCGCCCAGTTCCAAACCGGGAGGCCCCGGGCGGGCCAGGTACACCGCCCCCCCGGTGGCCCCGCTGGCCTCCACCGCCGAGCGGGCGACTATGCGGACCACCTCATCCAGGCCGGTGGCGCTGGAGAGGGCTTCGGCCATAGCGCTGAGGGATTTGAGGTCCCGGTTGCGCTGGGCGACGCTGTCGGCCAGGTCGAAGTTGGCCTGCCGCAGCTGTTCGAGCAGGGCTGCGTTTTCCCTGCGCAGCCGGCGCCGGGCCAGTGCCGCTCTCACCACCCGGATGAGTTGCTCCGCCGGCACCGGCTTGGTCAGGAACTCGTCTACCTGGCCGACGGCGGCTATGGCCGTCTCCAAGGTGGCATAACCGGTCAGCAGGATGGCTTGGAGGTCCTTGTCCCCTGCCTTGAGGCGGCCGCACAGGTCGACACCGAGCGTGTCGGGCAGGCGCTGGTCGACCAGGACGGCGGCGGCGTGGAGGCTGGGAGCCCGGGCCAGGGCCGCCGCCCCCGATCCGGCCGATTCGGCCAGGATCCCGTTCTCCATGAGGATGGCAACGATGGTGTCGCGCATGCCAGGGTCGTCATCGACCACCAACACCGCGTCCTCGGAGGCCGTGGCCGTGCCGTTCACTTCCCGCCCCTGACCATCGGCGTCATGACCATCGGCGTCGGACCGGTCATTGCCTCGTTCCATCCTCCGGAGTGGCGTTGAGCGCCGTCTCCACCAGTCGTAGGAGATGGGGTACCCCGAAGGGCTTGTGGAGAACCGCGTAGGCATGAGAGGCAGCCGCCCGCCTGAGCTGTTCATCCACGGCATAGGCCGTGATCATGATCACCGGTGGGGGAGGGGGACCCATTTCCTCCAGAGTGCTGACTCCGTCCTTACCGGGCATGCGCATATCCATGATCACCACGTCGAAGTGCCCTTCCCGCAGCCGGTCGAGAGCCTCGAAGCCGTCTCCGGCCGAGGACACCCGGTAGCCGGCATCGATGAAGATGTCGGTGAGCGTGTCCCGCATGCCGGCCTCGTCGTCCACCACCAGCACGGCCGGTCCGACCGCGTCCAGATCGCTCACCTCGGCGGTCCGGGTGCGGTGCCGTTGTGGGTGCCGGGCAGATGGACGGTGAAGGTCGTGCCCGTCCCCGGCTTCGTCTCGACTTCGATCTGCCCGCTGTGAGCAGTGACTATCCGGTTGGTGACGGCCAGGCCCAGGCCGACCCCTCTGGCCTTGGTGGTGAAGAAGGGCTCGAAGATTCGCGACCTGGTCTCATCCTCCATTCCGGTGCCGGTGTCGCTGACGTTGATCCGCACGTTGCCGTCGCTCTCCCGGTTCACTCCCAGGACCAGGGAGCCGCCTTCGGGCATGGCGTCGTAGGCGTTGGTGAGCAGATTGAGGAACACCTGGCGCAACTGGTCCCGGTCGACCGGGCCGGTGACCGGTTCGGAAGACGCCTGCCAGTCCACCGAGATGGCCGGAGGATGAGGGGCAACGGACAGAGCCTCTTCCATGAGCTCGGTCAGATCCACCTCGGTCATCATGGGCTCCCGGCTGCGCGAGTACTCCAGCAGATCGGACACGATGAGCGTGGCGGCGGACACCTCCCGGTCGGCCGTATCCAGGTGCAGAACGACACGGGGGTCCACCGAGTCCGAGCTGGCCCGGCGCACCAGATACAGCGCATTGCTGATGACGGCCAGCGGATTGCGCAGTTCGTGGCCGACGGCGGAGGCCAGTTCACCGATGGCGGCCAGCCGTTCGCTGCGGACCAGTTGATCCTGCGTAAGCCGGAGGGTCTCCAGGGACCGGTTGAGCTCGCCCGTGCGCTGATCGACCAACTCCAGGGCGAAGTCCCGTCGGCGCTGAGCCAGTTCGAACAGGACGCCCAGCATAACGGTGAGAAGGAGTCCGACGCCCAGCACGACCCATTGGGCGTTGAGCTCCACCGAGCCGACCAGCGCAGTGCGCGCCGCCGTGACCAGAAGGAAGTCGGTCGCCCCGATCTTCACCGCCTCGGTGGCACGCGCCCCCCGGAAAGCGGCCGGGGAGGCGTTGGCAAGGGTCAGCTGGTCCGCCACTGCCCTCCGCCCCTCATACAGGTCCACCGCCAACTCCGAGTAGGGCCCGGTGGTGTTGGCAGACGTGGCTGCCTGACCGGAGACGGGATTCTCCTGCACGATGAGGTACCCGGGGGGAGTCCCATGAGCCGAGACGATGGCCGCGATCTTGTGCCCATTGACCGTGTAGACCCGGCTGATCACGAAAGACGTTGGGGCTCTCTGAGCCTGGCCGGCGGCGGTGGCCAGGTCGGGTCCGATCCGCTTGCCACTGGTCAGGTCCGGACCGACGCTGGCGGCCACCGTGAAGCCGCCGGCGCCGTTCGAGTGGATTAGAGCGACTCCCTGCACCGCCGGGGTGAGCTTGGCGGCCAAGGCAAAGGACTTGGCCGGGTCGGGTCCGGCACTGGCCGCCGTAGCCAGCGGGGCCAGCTCGGCGCCCACCGTCTGGGAAAGGCCGCCGACGTAGAGGCCGAGTTCCTCGGTCCGCTGGCGGAGAAGCTTCTGCTCCTGGTCGCTGGCCAGCTTGCGGGTGCCCCAGGCCGCCCCCAGCACGGCCACGAAGAGAACAGCCAGCACGGCCCAGGTGACAGGGGTGGTGACCAGGCGACGGGAGTGAAACATCTCAGAACCAACTAAGCCCCTCTGACCCCACCACGTCAATGACTCTGAGTGACTAGTTAGTTACTCCGAGTAGCTCGACCAACTCACCCAATCCGGACACGTGAGCGTGGTCGAGGCGGGGACAGAGCCGGTAGGGGTCGGCGTGGACCACGTCGATGCCGGCCGCTCTGGCCCCTCGGACATCGAAGAAGTTGGTGTCCCCGATATAGACACAGGACCCCCGCTCGGCCCCGATGGCCTCCAGGGCAAGCTCGAAGATCGTCGGATCGGGCTTCTCCACGCCGACCACGTCGGAGTCGATGACGACTTCCACCCGGGCACAGCTGCCTCCGCTGACGCTGCAGACTGATCCGTCCAGCAGCTGTTGCTCGATGGTTCCGGTGGCGTTGGAGACCACCGCCAGGCGGAAGCCGGCGCCCTGGAGGGCCAGGAGAGCTTCAGCCGCCCCGGCAATGGGCACCCAGGGGCGGGATAGGTAGAGCTCGGCTACCGCCCCGACCAGATTGTCCACCGCCTCTGGGGCCGCGCCCAGGTGGGTCAACAGGAAACGGTCCACGGACGGCCAGTCCAGGCGGTCCATCCGGTCGAGCTCGGCCATGCACTCGAAGTGGGCCCGGCGGGCCGCCTCGTCATCCACGTGGATGCCAACGGGGGCCAGCACCTCCCGGAGTGCGGTCGGATCCGGCAGCAGCAGGACCCCTCCGGCGTCGAGGAGCACGGTGTCCACCGCCTCTAACGAGAGGGCGGCACCGCCCTCTGACCGGAACGAGCCGCTCCCGGGCGCGCTGGGGCCGGACCGGGCCTCAGACACGGTGGGCCGCCACCACCAGGTGCAGCGGGCTGCGCTCCACCTTGACCGTGAGCCAGGAAAGGACGCGCAGTCCCAGGGGTCGGAGAGCGACAGCCACCGTCACCCCCAGGATCAGCCCGGAGGCCACGTCTCCGGGGAAGAAGGCACCCACGTACACGCCGGCTGCGGCCAGCAGCACCGCGGCCAGGCTGGCCGTTCCCCCCATGACGGCGCTGCTGAACCAGAGGGCGGCGGCCACGGCTCCGGCCCCGGCCGCGGCGGCGGCCGGAAAGCCGGGCCCGTGGGAGCGGGAGACGAGCAGCTCGGCATGGGCCACTACCTGGTACGGAAGCGCCCGGCCCACGGCGGCAGCCACGGCCCGGGCCACCGCCGTGGCCACGGCGGCGGCGGCCAGGCCCCACAGGGCCGAGGCCACCGCCACCGGCGCATCAGGCCGGCGCCTGGCCCGGTACCAGGCCAGGGCCAGGCAGGCGGCCAACAGGGCGAAGGCCAGCCAGCCGGCCGACGCCCGCCCGAGGCCGTGGAGGAAGGAGGTCTGTAGAGCCCAGCGGTTGACGTCCCGGTAGAGACGGACGTCGAGGCCTCCCACGGAGCGGGAGCCTACGGCGGCGGGCATAGTGTCCGGCCATGGCATCCCGGACCGTTCTGACCACCGGGGCCAACTCGGGCATCGGCCTGGCCACCGTGCTCGAACTGGCCCGGCGGGGCTACCGGTCGGTGGGCTCGGTCCGCTCCGAAGCCAAGGCCGAAGAGGTGCGCCGGGCCGCCGCCGAGGCCGGGGTGGCGGTGGAGACCGTCCGCATGGACGTGACCGACGCCGACGCCTGTGCCGAGGCCGTGGATCGCCTGGCCCCCTGGGCCCTGGTCAACAACGCCGGCTATTCGGTGACCGGGGCCATAGAGGACGTCGACGACGCCGAGGCCAGGCTGGCCCTGGAGACCATGGTGGTGGCCCCGGCCCGGCTGGCCCGCCTGGCTCTTCCCCACATGCGGGCCCAGGGCGGAGGCCGCATCATCAACGTCTCGTCCATCATGGGCCTGACCACCACGCCGCTGACCGGCTGGTACCAGGCCTGCAAGCACGCCCTGGAAGGACTGTCCGACGCCCTGCGCATGGAGGTGGCCAAGGACGGCGTGAGGGTTTCGCTCATCGAGCCTGGGGGATTCAAGACGGGGATCTGGGAGGAGGCCGAGAGGGAGGTGGCCCGCCGGGCCGGGTCCCGTTACGAGTCTGCCTACCGCCGCAGCATGGACGGTGCCCGCCTGGTCCAGGTGGTGATGGGGGATCCGGCCCAGGTGGCCAAGGTGATCACCCGGGCTCTCGGCTCCCGGGCGCCCCGGGCCCGGTACCTGGTCGGCTACGACGCCCAGGGCATCGCCCTGGCCCAGCGGTTCACGCCCACAGTGGTCAAGGACGCCGTGACCCGCCTGGTGCTGGGGCTCTGAGCGTCCCCCGCATCGGCGTGGTGCTGGGCGCCGGCGGGGTGGTGGGCCACGCCTTCCACGCCGGGGTCCTGTCGGTCCTGGCCGAGGAGACCGGCTTCCAGGCCGGCGGCGCCGATCTGCTCATAGGCACCAGCGCCGGCTCCATCGTGGCCAGCATGCTGCGCTCCGGGATAACCCCGGCCGACCTGTCCGCCGCCATCCTGGGCGGGCGACTCTCGCCCCGGGCCCAGAGCCTCTACGCCCAGGCCCGGTCCCGGGGGTGGCAGCCGGGCCGGATCCCCGAACAGAGTGGGGGAGGAGGGTTCCGGCGCTCGATGCTGCCCGGACTCGAGTCTCCCGGCATGCTGGCCGAGGCGCTGCTGCGGCCCTGGCGGCTGCGGCCCGGCGCCGTGCTGGCCGGCCTGCTGCCCCGGGGTCGGGTCCCGACCGCCATGATCACCGACTGGCTCCAGCCCGTCTTTGGGGACGGCTGGCCCGAGGCCGTGCCCGGCCGCGAGCTGTGGATCTGCGCCGTCGCCCTGTCCAACGGGCGCCGGGTGGTATTCGGGAGCCCGGGAGCGCCACCGGCGCCCTGGTCGGAGGCGGTGGCCGCCTCCTGCGCCATACCCGGCTTCTTCACCCCGGTGGAGATAGGTGGGCGCAGCTACGTCGACGGCGGCGTCTACTCGGTGACCAATGCCGACCTCATGGCCGAGCGGGACGTGGACCTGGTGGTGGTGAGCGCCCCCATGTCGGCGGCCAAGCCCCTGGGTAACAGCCTCGACATGGCCGGCCGGCGCCTGGCCCGGGTCGCCCTGGGCCAGGAGGTCTCCGCACTGCGCCGACGGGGAATCAAGGCCCTGGTCTTCCAGCCCACTCCCGAGGACCGGGCCGTGATGGGTTTCAACGCCATGGACGCCGCCCGGCGCCAGGCCGTGGCCCGCCAGGCCCGGGAGTCGACCCGGCGGCGGTTGGGCCGTCCCGACGTAGCCGAGCGGCTGGAGCTGTTGAGGGGGGCACCTTGACCGGCCGGTCAATTCTCGGGAAGGCTGTCCCGTCATGACTGCCGGGCGGGGAGACGCGCTCCGGGTCGCGTACCTCGCCTACCGGGGCAACCCCCATAGCGGCGGCCAGGGCGTCTACACCCGGTATCTCACGGCCGAGCTGGCCTCCATGGGCCACACTGTCGAGGTCTTCGGCGGCCAGCCCTATCCGGTCCTGGAAGACGGCGTCGGCTTTACCCCGGTGCCCAGCCTGGACCTGTACCGCCAGCCCGACCCCTTCCGGGTGCCCCACCTGCGCGAGTTCAAGGACCGCATCGATGTCCTCGAGTTCGCCTACATGTGCTCGGCCGCCTTCCCCGAGCCGCTGACCTACAGCCTGCGCCTGCGCAAACTGTTGAGCGGGCGCCGGGGCGACTTCGACGTGATTCACGACAACCAGTGCTTCGGCACCGGCCTGCTCGGCCTGATAGCCGAGGGCTGGCCGCTGGTAGCGACCCTTCACCACCCCATCACGGTGGACCGGGATCTCGAGCTCAGTCATGCGCCCAGCGCCTTCCGGAGGATGACCCTCAGGCGTTGGTATTCCTTCCTGCACATGCAGATGAAGGTGGCCCGCCAGGTCGAGAGCATCGTGACCGTCTCGGAGTCCTCCAAGCGGGACGTGGTCGACCAGATGGGGGTCGACGCGGATCGGATGACCGTCGTGCCCGTCGGCGTCGACCACCTCCGCTTCCGACCCCTCCCCGACGTGGCCAAGGTGCCCGGGCGGCTCATGACCACGGCCTCTGCCGATGTGCCCCTCAAGGGCCTGGTCCCCCTGCTGGAGGCGCTGGCCAAGGTGCGCACCGAGCGCCACGTGGAGTTGGTGATCGTGGGCAAGCCCCGCCCCCAAACGAGGGTGGGCGAGACCGTCGCCCGCCTCGGTCTGGGTGATTCGGTCCGCTTCGTCAGCGGCGTCAGCGATGACGAGATCGTCCGGCTCTATAACCAGGCCGAGGTGGCCGTGGTGCCCTCCCTCTACGAAGGCTTCTCCCTGCCCGCCATCGAGGCCATGGCCTGTGGCACGCCCCTGGTTGCCACCACGGGCGGGGCCCTGCCCGAAGTGGTCGGGACCAGTGGTGAGACCGGGCTGCTCGTGCCCGCCGGTGACCCCGAAGCCCTGGCCGCGGCCCTGGGTGCGGCGCTGGACAACTCTGAGTTCCGGGCCCGGCTGGGGGAAGCCGGCCGTCGACGCGTATTGGAACGCTTCACCTGGCGGGCCTGCGCCGAGGGGACGGTGGAGGCGTACCACGACCTCCTCGACCGGAAGGCGGGGCCGGCGGGGCTGGGGTCCCCGCCGGCAGCGGCCATCCCGGTGGGGATGGGGTCCCCACCGGAAGCGGCGGGCGTGGTGCGAAGCACCCGGGTGCCCGTCGCCGGGGACATCGCCTGATGCTGACCGTCCGCTACGACCGCCTCGGGCTGCGCTGCGGTGACCGCCTCCTCGACCTCGGCTGCGGGGGCGGGCGTCATGCCTTCGAGGCTCTGCGCCGGGGGGCGACGGTGGTCGCCCTCGACGCCGATGGGGCCGAGCTCAAGGACGTGTCCATCCTCTTTGCCGCCATGGACGAGGCAGGGGAGGCCGGTCCCGGTGCCTCGGGCCGGGCCGTCAACGGTGACGCCGTGCACCTGCCCTTCCCCGACTCCGTCTTCGACCGGATCATCGCCGCCGAGGTTCTCGAGCACATCCCGCCTGACGGACCGGCCCTGGGCGAACTGGCCCGGGTCCTGCGCCCGGGAGGGACCATGGCCGTCACCGTTCCCCGCTTCGGCCCGGAGCTCATCAACTGGGCCCTATCGGACGAGTACCACAACGTCCCCGGCGGCCACATCCGCATCTACCGCCGCAACGTCCTGGCCGACCGGATGCGCGCCGCCGGCCTCAAGGTCACCGGCTGGCACCACGCCCACGCCCTGCACAGTCCCTACTGGTGGCTCAAGTGCGCGGTGGGCACCACCAACGAGGACCACCCCCTGGTGCGCGCCTACCACCGCCTCCTGGTCTGGGACATCGAAAAGGCTCCCCCGGTGACCCGTCTGACCGAGCGGGCTCTCAATCCTGTCCTGGGCAAGAGCCTGGTCGTCTACGCGGAGAAGCCGTGATCCGCAGCGCCCCCGAGAGCCAGGACCCGAGGCTGCTGGCCGCCGACCAGGTGGCCCAGACGGCCGCCGCCATCGCTGCCCTCCAGCTGCCCAACGGGATGATTCCGTGGTTCCCCGGCGGCCACGCCGATCCCTGGAACCATGTCGAGGCGGCCATGGCCCTGGTGGTTTCGGGCCAACGCCGGGCGGCCGAGCGGGCCTACGAGTGGCTGGCCGGCATCCAGCACCCCGACGGGGGCTGGTACACCTACTACCTGGCCGGGGACCGGGTGGAGGAGTCCCGCCGGGACACCAACGTCATCGCCTATGTCGCCACCGGGACCTGGTTCCACTATCTGGCCACCCGGGACCGGGGCTTCCTGGAGTGGGCCTGGCCGATGGTGAAGGGGGCCATGGAGTTCTCCCTGCGCCTGCAGCTGCCAGGCGGGGAGCTGATCTGGGCCGTGGACCATGAGACCAGCCTGCCCCGCTACGCCCTCCTGACCGGATCGTCCTCCGCTTACCTGAGCCTGCGTTGCGCCATAGCCGTGGCCGAGGAGCTGGGTGACGACCAGCCGGAGTGGGAGTTGGCCGCCGCCCGCCTGGGCCACGTGGTGGCCAACTGTCCCGACTCCTTCGAGCCCAAGGACCGCTGGGCGATGGACTGGTACTACCCCGTCCTGTCCACGGCCCTCACCGGTGACCGGGCCCTGGCCCACCTGGACGATCGCTGGAGCGAATTCGTCATGGAGGGCATCGGC